>JAZSAA010000171.1:0-2195 GCA_045601625.1 Clostridia bacterium
CGTCCGAGTCGAACCCCATCGATCGACCCGGCGGTCGGCGCAACGCCGCCCCTACATATCATTTTCCGAAAACACAGGGGTCATGCCACCTGAAGAAAAACAACATCGACAAGCGGACGCTGTTCGCCTCCACGCCGGTGCCGAGGGCGCTGATGACGATGGCGATCCCCACCATCATCAGCCAGATGATCAACCTGATCTACAACATGGTGGACGCCTTCTTCATCGGCCGGACCGGCAATTCCTATATGATGGCGGCCACTACCGTCACGCTGACGATGGTGATGATGAACGTGGCCCTGTCCAACCTGTTCGGCATCGGCGGCGGCAGCCTGGTGGCCCGGAAGATGGGTGCGGGGGACCCGGAGGCGGCCCGACGGGTCAGCGCCTTCAGCATGTTCGCGGTGATCACGCTGGCGCTGTGCTATTCCGTGCTGGTGGGGTTGTTCCTCGATCCGATCCTGCGCTTCCTGGGGGCCTCTGAGGCTACCATCGGCTATGCCCGCAGCTACGCGCTGATCGTCATCGTCCTTGGCAGCCTGCCCAGCATACTGTCGCTGACCCTGGCCCACCTACTGCGCAACGCCGGGTTTTCGGCCCAGGCCAGCATGGGGCTGAGCCTGGGCGGCATACTCAACTGCGCGCTGGACCCGCTGTTCATGTTCGTGCTGTTGCCCCGGGGTCAGGAGGTCACCGGCGCGGCCATCGCCACGTCGCTTTCCAACCTGGTGGGCTGCGTCTACCTGCTTTGGGCCTATGTGCGCGCCACGCGGGAGGCCCCGATGAGCTATCGCCTGCGGGACGCCCGGGCGCTGGACAGGGGCAACATACGGGCGCTTTTCGCCGTGGGCGTGCCCTCCGCCATCCTCACCGGGCTGTTCGACGTGGCCAACATCTGCGTGAACATACTCGCCGCCGCCCATAACGACCTGGTGCTGGCGGGCATGGGCATCGTCATGAAGGTGGAGCGGGTGCCCAACGCCGTGAACATCGGCATCTGCCAGGGCATGCTGCCCATCGTGGCCTTCAACTTCGCCTCAGGCAACCACGCGCGCATGAAGGAGGTCATGCGCACGGCCCGCCTCAGCGGCCTGGCCATCTCCTTCATCTGCATGATCTTTTTCGAGCTCTTCGCCGACCAGGCGGCCGGCGCGTTCCTCTCCACCAAAGCCGGGGACGCGGCCACCGCCCTGGCCACCGTGGGCTACGCCGCGCTGTTTCTGAGGATACGGTGCCTGGCGTCGCCGGTGCAGTTCATCAACTACTCCACCTCCTACAGCATGCAGGCCATGGGGAACGGCAGGGGCACCCTGCTGCACGCCTTCGTGCGGGAGCTGGTGTTCTACATCCCGCTGATGTTCATCCTCGACCGCCTCTTCGGCGAGGTCGGCCTCGCCGCCGCCCTCCCCGCAGGCGAGGCCTGCGGCGCGGCGTTCGCACTGTGGCTGATGAATAAGTGGCTGAAGGCGCATGGCGGGGAGGAGTAACAAATTCTGATATATCGAGCTGTTGCTCGATATATCAGAATTTGAGTATTTAGTATTTAGTGGTTAGTATTTAGTGGCGGTACAAATCCTGACGGATTTGTTTGATTAAAGGGAACCGCAGAGGTTTCAACGTTTCTCGACTTTTTTGAATCAAAAGAAATCCGCAAGGATTTCCTCCTCCACTAACCACTAAATACTAAATACTAAATACTGAATTCTAATTTGTCGCCTCAGCGACAAATCAGAATTATTCTCTGCCTGGGCGACGCTTTGTCGGCGGGCGGAAATGTTGCAAAATCAGTCCCTTGCTCGATATAATCCTGCAAAAATCCAGATAATCCAAAAAATAACACAACAAGGCACGAGATTTAACATCCTGTGCCAATTAGATGTAAGAACAACGCCGGGAACTGTGATATAATAACTCGGTATGACGGGATTCCGGAGCGGCTGACGCGCCTGTGGCGCGTTTTTCGGGGTTCCTTCACATAACCATGGGGATCGCGCGTTACGCCAGACGCCGAACCCCAGGCGAGAGCCCGGTGGCTCCCGGTCCGGCCCGAGGGACGGACTGATGTTGCCGGAACTATGTAAAGGCAATATCGCCGATTACAAGTCATAGCATAGAAGCATGTTGGAGGTGCAAACAACACATGGCACGAATTGCTGGTGTCGACCTTCCCAGGGAGAAGCGAATCGAGATCGCCC
>JAZSAA010000172.1:0-3027 GCA_045601625.1 Clostridia bacterium
ATCCCGCAGCTGGCGCACCGTCTTGAACAGCGCGTCCACCTCCTTCTTGGTCAGGGCGGTGGTGGGCTCGTCCATGATGATCAGCTTGGCGTTGAACAGCAGCGCCCGGCAGATGGCCACCAGCTGCTTGTCCGCCACCGAGAGGTCGCCCATCTTGGCGTACAGGTCGATGTTGTACCCGATCTTGCTGAGGGCCTCCTTCGCGGTCTGCTCCCAGCGCTTTCTGTTGACGATCCTGCGCTTGGCGGTGATCTCGCTGTTGATGGCCAGGTTTTCCATGACCGTCAGGTTCGGGAAGATGGACAGGTCCTGGTAGATGACCTGTATGCCCAGCGCCGAGGATTCCGCCGGGGTGATGTGCTGTATGGGCTTGCCCTCGAACAGCACCTCGCCCTCGTCGCGGGTATATACGCCGGAAATGATCTTCACCAGGGTGGACTTGCCGCATCCGTTTTCGCCGGCCAGGCACATCACCTTGCCGGGCCTGACCGCGAAGTTGACATGGTCCAGGGCGTGGACGCCGCCGAACCGCTTGTCGATCCCTGTCATTTGAAGCAGGTATTCAGACATGGCTGCATTGCTCCTTTGCTTGGTTTTGTAACCGCTGATGGCATCCCGGCGGGCTTCCCCCGGGATCCCATCAGCGTTCACGGATGATGCTGAACGAGGCAGGGAAGGTTTGCTTCCCTGCCTCGCTGGGGTTATAGGTTCGAGGCTGCGAATTCCGGATTAGAAATCGTAGTCGTGCACGTTGTCCGCGTTGATGGCGACGTCGCCATGGCCGATGACCTGCTTGCCGTCGACGGTAACGTCGTTGTAGCCCTCGACGCCCAGGTCGGAGCCGGTTTCGATGGTCTCGCCCCTGAACAGCTTCAGGCCGGCGTTCAGCTGGGCCTTGGCGCTCATGCCGGGATCCCACACGGCGACGGACTTGATGGTGCCGTTGTCGATGTACTCGGCAACCTGGGAGGGCACGGCCACGGAGATGGCGAACATCTTGCCGGCCAGGCCCATTTCCTCGATGGCCTTGGCGGCGCCCAGCACGTCGAAGGAGCCGGTGCCGAGGATGCCCTTCAGCTCGGGATACTTTTCCTTCAGCTGCATGGTCAGCTCATAGGCGACCTGGGCGTCGGAGTTGTCCTCGACGCGCTCGTCGGGAACCAGCTCCATCTTGGGATAGGCTTCCTTCTGGCGCTCGACGGCGGCGTCGGCCCAGGTGTTCTGGGACTCGATGGTCATGCCGCCGACCATGGTGATGTACTGGCCCTCTTCACCCATCTGGGCCGCCAGCTCGTCCATCAGGAAGTAGCCCTGTCCTTCGGGGGTGTGGGCGTCCACGTTGAAGGTGACGTTCTGCAGGTTGGGGTTCTCGGTGGTGATGACGATGACGCCCTTCTCGATGGCTTCCTTGCAGATCTCCTCAACAGAGGATTCGTCGTTGGCGCAGAAGCACAGGATGTCGATGTCCTGGTTCAGCACGTCCTGGATGATCGGAACCTGGGCCTCGGCGGTCACCTCAGAGGGCCCCTTGTAGATGACTTCGATGCCGTTCTCCTCGGACCACTCGGTGACGGCGGCGCGAACGTGCTCCCACCAGGCCTGGCCTTCGACGCGGGGCACATAGGCGATCTTCGGGACCTTCTCCTCGGCCAGCGCGGCGGTGGCGGCCACGATCAGCATGACGGCCAGAATCAGTGCGACGAGTTTCTTCATGGTTTATTCCTCCTTGTTCTTATATAACCTCCGCACGCGGCGGAAATCATCCCCTGGGTGGAATTATCTCGATAGGATTGTTAATTCTAATAACACTATAACAAATGGAGACGTAAAAAACCATTAACAAATTAAGTGTGAAGTTGTATATTTTTAAGGTAATGTTGGCGCGGTTCGGTGGACAAATGGAGGGAGATGTTGTATAATTTTGATGTAAGGCGGTGAAACCCAATGCGCAGCAACTACTATGCGGACGATCTTGAGCACGACATCGTGGGCAGCGTGCCCCACGACGTGTACTACATCGCGCCCCGGTCGGTGGACCCGAACAGCCTGTACATCCAGGTGAATCGGGCTGGCATCGTGCTGCAAACGCCCCGGGATTTCCTGATCAGCCGGGACGACGCCTACCCCTACAGCATGATCCACTGTGTGCTCTACGGCAAGGGCACGGTGTCCACCCGGGGGCATACCTTCGGCGTGCACGCCGGCCAGCTGTTCGTGATGGCCAGCAACGAGGGCCACATGTATTCCACCGACCCCAGGGACCCGCTGGGGCTGGTGTGGGTGGAATATGCCGGGGGCAACAGCGCTCAGCTGACCCGCCACATACTGGACCTGGGCGGCCCCATCTACGAGGGCGGGGCCTTTACCGACGTGATGAACCTGTGCACGTCGTTCCTCTACCAGGCGCACCAGGAGGGCCCGGGCATCAGCCTGCTGCTGTACAACATACTGATGACGCTGTGCAAGCGGGTGGAGATCGAGAACAACGGCCACCCGGTGAACCACAGGATACTGAGGTACATCGACGAAAACATCGACCACCGCCTGACGCTCACCGAGATTGCCCAGGCCTTCGGCTATCACCCGGCCTACTTCTCCAACCTGTTTTCAAAGACCGTTGGCACCACCTTCTCCAAGTACGTGATGAGCCGCAAGATCAGCCATGCCTGCTACCTGCTGGAGACCACCTCCTGGCCGGTGGAGCGCATCGCCCAGGAGCTGGGCTTTTGCGATACCAGCCATTTCATACAGCGCTTCAAGGCCATCCAGCAGGTGACCCCCATCGCCTACCGCAACAGCAGCGTGCTGTACCAGAAGAAGCACGGCGGCATGGGGGCGCGGAAGATGTAAAAAAGATCCTTGACGCTTCGCTAAGCCTGCGGCCACGACTGCGCTTCGCTTCCTCAGGACGACAGGCTGCGTTCGTTGTCATCCTGAGCAGAGCCGCGAGAGCGGCGCAGCTGCCTCAAACGCATACAGGGGCGCCGATGCGGCGCCCGCCTGAGTACGATTTATATCGTCGTACCT
>JAZSAA010000173.1:0-4845 GCA_045601625.1 Clostridia bacterium
GAACTCGGTCAGCTCGCACACGGCCTCGTCGGGGATCTGCTCGCCGTCCACCTGGATGCGCTCGTTGAAGCGGATGATGTAGGGCGAGGTGTACAGCCCCGTGCGATAGCCGGCCTTGCGCAATATGCTGGCCAGCATCGCCGCGGTGGAGCCCTTGCCGTTGGTGCCCGCCACGTGGATGTACTTCATGCCAAGATGGGGGTTGCCGATGCGGCTGAGCAGCTCCTGTTCCCGCTCCAGGCCGGGAATGGTGCCCAGCCAGCTGACGCCGTGGATGTATTTGAGGGCCTCGTCCAGATTCATGATATCACGCTCGCTTGCTTGTTGTTTTCATGTGCGGCGGCCTGCGCGCCTACCGGCGGCCACAGGTGCAGCACGTCGAATACCCGGCTCTTGAACAGGCCGAAGATCACCGCCGCGTTCACCACCGACGTGATGGCGAACTGCACCGCCCGGGAGCCCAGGAACCAGACAAAGCTGTGGGTGCCGTAGAAGAAGGACAGCCAGTAGCTCTGCCACAGCACGCTGCCCACGACCACCGCAGGCAGGAAGGTGGCCAGGATGCGCAGGAAGCTGACCTTTTTGTACAGCAGCGGGCGCATCAGCCCCGCGCACAGGCCGATCAGCATCGGGGGCACGGCGAACAGCGGGTTGTAGCCGTAGCCGGAGAACAACGTGCCCACGGCGTCGCCCACCAGGCCCACGATGGCCCCGGCGACGGGCCCGTACAGGTAGCCCGCCACGATGATGGGCACGGCCTCGATGGAAAAGCGCATGGTCGGGTTGGGCATCGGCACGATGAAGCGGGCCAGCACGACCTCGATGGCGGAAAGCAGCGCCATCGTCACCAGCATGCGGGTGGTATTTCTTCCCTTAAACATAAAAAATCCTCCGTTCTTCATGGAGGAGGTTGATCGTTGGTATGCGCGTCACGCCCCAAGGGGCGCGCGCCTGTGATTGTGTTAGCGGATGCGATAATGGCATCGCGGAGCCGGGGCTCCTTCGCCCGGCGGCAACCTCCCATCCGCCGGTACTTGACGCGCCATTCCTACTCATACAATCGGTGACCCTGAATCCCCTGCGCCCGCATGATTTGGCGGAAATTGGCATCTCGTTCCGCCAGCGCCTGCGCCGCTGCCCTTCCTTTCGCGGATATTATAGCGTAAATATCACAGGAATGCAATGGGGTTCCGCTAATTAACCTGTCGTTAATAATTTGGGAACGGGGAATGGGAAGCCTGGCGGATTATGCCAGGTCAGGCAAATCCGCCGGGCTATGCTCCTTCATTCCCCATTCCAGATTCTGCTAACCCGCCACGTCCATGTACAGTGCCACCAGCATCGGGTAGTATTCGGACTGGTACATGTGCTGACCGTCCACGTAGGCGTAGGCCTGGTAGCTGCGGCCGAGGGTCGGGCTGGCGATGGTGGTCTCGTTGACCAGTATGACCAGCTGGCGCTCGTCGGTGCCCACGTCCATGACCATGCACTTGCGGCCGTCGTCGTCGGTGAAGGTGTCGATGATCGGGCCCTTGCACACGAAGCTCTTGTAGCGCCAGTTCTCGAACAGTATGCGCAGCTGCGGGTAATCCATGGCCCAGGCGCGGCCGGACAGCTCGTCCAGGGACGGCCGGTAATTCACGTTCAGCACGATTTCGGCGTCCTGCTTGCCCTCCTTGGTGGCCCGGAAGCGGATGATGTTGTTGCCGTAGTTGGAGAAGTTGGCCACGAACGAGAAGCGGCCGGTCTGCGGGTCGACGGTCAGGCTCTCCGGGATGTGCTCGGTGTCCACCTCGATGGAGGCCCCGGGCTCGGTGGTGCCGGTGACGGCCATGGTGCGGGAGGGGCTGGTGTTTGAAACGGTGGTGTCCAGCTCCAGTTCGATGTCGTAGTGCTGGCGGAAGATCACCAGCTCGCGCCGGCATTCCCTGTGGCGCGGGGTGCGCACGATCAGCGTGATCACGTTGTCGCCGATGGGCTTGACGCTGACGTAGGTGGACAGGTAGCCGCTGCGGTCGACGGACTCGGTGACGTCCTCGCCGTTGACGAACACGGTGCTGCCGGGCACCACGTTCAGCGTCAGCGGGTACACGCCCGTGACCACGGTGGTGCGCTCCTCGGCGGGGCTGGTGACGTTCAGCGGGGCGTCGGGCACGTCGATCTGGAAGTTGAACTGGGGCAGCTCGGTCTTGCGGCCGTTCTCGGAGATCAGCATCGGCGACAGGGTGATGTCGGCGTATTCCACGTCCGTCACGTTGGCGGTGAACCAGTCGGAATCCGGCACCTCCATGCGCGCCACACCGCCGGAGATCGACAGCGAGCGCTGCAGCTCCGGCACGAAGGCCTGGTCGCCGTCCTTGCCGAAGAAGATCATGGCGTGGCCCTGGCGCATGTCGTCCATCTGCACCTCGGAGAGGGTAGGGGTGTAGGCCCCGCGGGTGTACAGACGGGTCAGCTGGTAGCTTTTGATCCAGCTGACCAGCTTGTAGCCGCCCACAGCCAGGCCCACCAAAAACAGCGCCACGAACACCGCCAGCAGGGCCTTCTGGCCGGCGGTGCGCTTTTCTCTTTGCTTTTCAGGCCGCGCACGGGATTCGTCGCGGGCGGTGGGCAGCGGCTGCTTGCAGCTTGGACAGTACAGCGCGTCGTCCGCGCACACGCCGCCGCAATAGGGACATTTCACGGTAAGAGCCTCCGGAAGTGAATTTGAGTATTTAGTATTTAGTGGTTAGTATTTAGTGGCGGTGCAAATCCCTACGGGATTTGTTTGATTCAATGGGAACGGCAGAGGTTTCAACGTTTTTCGGTCCTTTAATCAAAAGAAATCCGTCAGGATTTCCTCCTCCACTAACCACTAAATACTAAATGCTAACCACTGAAATTCTGATTTGTCGCCCCGCGACAAATCAGAATTTACCTGTCATTATACCACAACTCCAGCCTCCGCGCAAAGATTTGTGGGTCAATTTTGTGTTTATCCCTCGACATTCCTGAAAAATGTGCTATAATATATCTGTGGAATTTTGACTTGAATGGGCCGGGCGCTTTGCGTCGGGCCGGGAGGTGCTTCCAAATGGACGATTTCCTTGAAACCATCGCCGTCAGGCGCAAGCAGGGCATGTATACGCTGCTGTATTACGCCTGCTGGATGCTCATCGTCGTGTTCGGGGTGGTGGCGGCGTTTTCGCTGACGGGCATCATCGGCGTCAACCCCGAGACGGGCGGCATGGTGTTCGTGTGGCAGAACCTGGTGATGACGCTGGTGTTCGGCGGCGCGGCCTACCTGCTGTGGCGGAGCAGCGACAACTGCCGGGTGGAATACGACTACACCTTCACCAACGGCATACTGGACGTCTCGCGGGTGCTGAACAACAAGCGCAGGAAGTATTTGACGTCCCTGGAGATGAAGGACGTCATTCGCTGCGGTCCCGCCGAGGGGCCTGCCTTCCAGAAGACCCTGAAGGAGCCCGATATGAAGGTCCACAACTGGTTCGTCAACCGCGACGCCCGGCTGTACTACTTCTATTTCCAGCGCAAGGGCGTCAAGCACACCATCGTGCTGGAGCTGACGGACGAGATGGTGGCCATGATCCGCAGCAAAACCTACCTGCCGCGGGGAACCTGGTACGATGCGGAGGGCAAGAGCAGCAATGCGATCGGCTTATCTTGACAACAGCGCCACCACCCGGCCCTGCGAGGCGGCCATAGCCGCGATGGAACGCAGCCTGCGGGAGAGCTGGTATAATCCCTCCGCCGTCTACAAGCCCTCGGTGGAGGCCTTCAGAGCCCTGCGCGAGGCCCGTGGGCGCCTGCTGGACGCCGTGGGCGGCGCGGGCTGTGACGCCGTGTTCACCTCCGGGGGCACGGAATCCAACAACCTGGCCATACTCGGCGCGGTGGGGCGCATGCGCGGCAGGCAGGTCCTCGCCGTCAGCGCGGTGGAGCACCCCTCGGTGCGGGAGGCCTTCAACCGCCTGGCCGAACAGGGCCACGACGTGCGCGTCATCGGCGTGGACGCCGCGGGCCAGCTGAAATGGGATGAACTGGAAAAGGCCCTGGACGACGGCGCGTCGCTGGTCAGCTGCATGCAGGTGAACAACGAGACCGGCGCGGTGCTGGACGCGGCGCGGCTGCGCGATACCGTGAACGGCCGGGCGCTGATCCACGTGGACGGCGTGCAGGGCTTCCTGCGCGTGCCGTTTGACATGAAGCTGGCGGACCTCTACACCGTCTCCAGCCACAAGCTGCACGGCCCCAAGGGCGTGGGCGCGCTGATCGTGAAAAAGGGCGTGCGGCTGCGGCCCCATCACATCGGCGGGGGACAGGAGTCCGGCCTGCGCTCCGGCACCGAGAACACCCCCGGCATCGCCGGGATGGACGCCGCCGTCGCCGACATGCTCGCTATGGGGCCGGATATGCCCGAAAAGCTGATGGCGAAGAAGCTGCGGCTCGTCGAGGCGGTGAAGGCCGCCGTGCCGGACGTGATCGTCAACGGCCCCGCCCCGGCGGACGGCGCGCCCCACATCGTGAACCTGGGTTTCCCCGGCGTGCGGGGCGAGGTGATGCTCCACGCGCTGGAGGGCGAGGGCGTGTACGTGTCCACGGGCTCGGCCTGCTCGTCGAAAAAACTGAAGATCAGCGGCGTGCTGACCGCCATGGGCATCAGGCCCCGGGAGGCCGAGTGGGCCGTGCGCTTCTCCCTCAGCCCCCACACCACCGATGAAGAAATCGAATATGCCGCCGTCAGGATTGGGTCATTGTACGACCAGCTGAAGCGGTTCCAAAGGAGATAAAAAGCAATATGCGGGATGTTTTGCTCGTCCGATACGGCGAGGTATTCCTGAA
>JAZSAA010000174.1:0-3469 GCA_045601625.1 Clostridia bacterium
TGCGATGAGCGCGCCTTCGCGTCGCGACCGGCTCTACGAGGCCCCGGGCCCCAGAACGCGCCGCCGCATCGCCCTCTTCACCGCGCTGGCGCTCATAGGGCTGGGCTTCCTGCTCTTTCTCGTCATACGCCAGTTCGCCCGGCAGGGCCAGCTGGAGGCCAGGTACTGGGATTTCTTCTTGAAGTGGAGCACTTGGCGCTATCTCGGCCAGGGCCTGCTCAGCACGCTGAAGGCGGCCCTCACGGCAGCCGTGATCGCCATCGCCCTGGGCTTTATACTGATGCGCGGCAAGCTGAGGCAAAACCCCGTACCGCGGTGGATCGCCACGGCGGTGATCGAATTCACCCGGGGCGTGCCCACGCTGCTGCTGATCTATTTCTTCTTCCTGGTGCTGCCCCGCATGGGCGTGAACCTGGGGGCGTCCTGGCGCATTACGCTGCCCTGCGCCATCTCCGCCAGCGGCATCATCGCCGAGGCCTTCCGGGCGGGCGTCAACGCCGTGCCAAAGGGGCAGACCGAGGCCGCGCTGTCCCTGGGGCTGTCTAACACGCGGACCTTCTACCAGGTCGTGTTTCCCCAGGCCCTGCGCTTCGTGATCCCCTCGCTGATCTCCGAGCTGGTGATCGTGTTGAAGGATACCACCTTCGCTTACGTGGTCTCCTACGCGGACCTGATGCAGCACGCCAAGGTGCTGATCACCAGCCATGACGCGCTGGTATCGGTATACCTGGTGGTGGCGGTGATCTACATCCTCATCAACTACGCCCTGAACCGGCTGTCCGACCGCATCGCGCAGGGCAACCGGCGTCCGACCGTCCAACGTCAAGGAGGCGCCGCATGACACAGATTCAAAGCCGGGATGTGCCGGTCATCGAGCTTCGGCACGTCGACAAGCACTACGGCGATCTCCACGTATTGAAGGACATCTCCCTGTCCGTCGGGAAGGGCGAGGTGGTGGTGATCATCGGGCCCTCCGGCTCGGGCAAGTCCACCCTGTGCCGCACTGTCAACCGGCTGGAGACCATCGATTCCGGAGAGATCCTGATCGAAGGCGTTCCCCTGCCCCAGGAGGGGCGACAGCTGGCCGCGCTGCGCAGCCGGATCGGCATGGTATTCCAGTCCTTCAACCTGTTTTCCCACATGACGGTGCTGGACAACATGATCCTCGCGCCAACCGGCGTATTGAAGCTGAACAGGAAGGCGGCGAAGGACGAGGCCATGGCGCTGCTCGACCGGGTGGGCGTGGCCGACCAGGCCCACAAGCTGCCGGCCCAGCTCTCCGGCGGCCAGCAGCAGCGCGCCGCCATCGCCCGCGCCCTGGCCATGCATCCCAGGGCCATGCTGTTCGACGAGCCCACCAGCGCCCTCGACCCGGAGATGATCGGCGAGGTGCTGAACGTGATGACCGAACTGGCCGCCGACGGCATGACCATGCTGATCGTCACCCACGAAATGAACTTCGCCCGCCGGGTAGCCAGCCGGGTGATCTTCATGGACGGAGGCAGCATTGTCGAAGAGAACACCCCGGAAGCGTTTTTCACCCAACCCAGGAGCCAGCGCGCCCTGGACTTCCTGCAATCCATCCGCAACTGAACTCAATCCATTGCAAAAGAGGCCGACAGACATGAAGAACCAACTGATCCACCAAACCTCCTGTTACGACTGCGGACCCACCAGCATCACCAATGCCATACGCTTCCTGTTCGAACGGGAGGAGATTCCCCCGGTGCTGCTCAAGCACATCTGGACGATGGGCCTCGACGCCTACGCCGACGGCGGCGAGCCCGGCAAGGCGGGCACCTCCAAGGCCTCCATGCGCTACATGGCCGCCTGGTTCGAGTGCTTCGCCGAGAAGTGCGGCTTTCCACTGAAGGCCACGTTCCTGGATATGGAATTTGCCGCCATACAAAGCGGCAGCCTCGCCTGGAGGTGCCTTGAGAGGGGCGGCTGCGCGGTGGTGCGCGTCTGGCACGGAAAGACCGGGCACTACGTGCTGGTGACGGAAAAGGTGTCGGACGCAGTGGTCGGCCTGTTCGACCCCTTTGCGGAGGAAATCGGGCCCTGCGAGGACTATTGGCCCGTGTCCGGCGCACCCGACCGCAAAAACCGTGAGGTGCGCGTAGAAGTGCTGAACCGCACCGACGGGACCCACTACGCCATGGGCGCGCTGGAGCGGCGGGAGGTTCTGCTGCTGTGGCGGACGGATCAATAGATCGCTATTTCCTGCGCTGACCAGTCATCTCAACCGTCCTCCGATCATTTTTCCAGCGCATCTCTTCGTTGGCCGCGACGATCAGCTTGACAGGGCCCGCAAACCGTCCAGCCTGTACCCTGTCAAACATCTTTCCCCTGTGCCATATGACAGGGGTTGCTGTGCAACCACCAAACCAACAACCGCGTGGATATACCTTTTCTTTACTTGCAAAATGCCCCGCCAGGCACTATAATAAAACCAATCAAACAGACTGCGATCGAGGAAAAAGGCGATGGCACGGCGCGTCCAGAGAGCCGGTGGCGGGTGTGAACCGGCGGCGCGGACCTTCGCTTCCGCTTTCCGAGCATCCGGCGACGAACCGGAGGGGTGCGCCCCCTACAGCGCACGTCAAGTCGGCCTGTATTCATCTGCAGGCAAGCCGGGTGGCACCGCGGAGGCTCTCCGTCCCAGGCAATGCGGGACGGGAGGGCTTTTCTTTTTTCGCAGTCATTTCAAGGAGGAAGAAGCAACCATGCTGGACATCAATCTGATTCGCACGAACCCCGAACTGGTCAAGGAGAACATCAGGAAGAAATTCCAGGACGAGAAACTCGTGCTGGTGGACGAAGTCGTGGAATTCGACAAGAAGAACCGCGAGGCCATCCAGCGGGCGGACTACCTGCGCTCCCAGCGCAACAAGATCTCCAAGCAGATCGGCGCGCTGATGGGCAAGGGCCAGAAGGAAGAGGCCGAGGCCGCCAAGCAGCAGGTGAAGGACATGCAGGACGAGCTGGCCGCCATCGAGCAGAAGGAGGAGGAATACGCCGAGGAGATCCGCAAGCGCATGCTGGTGATCCCCAACATCATCGACGCTTCCGTGCCCATCGGCAGGGACGACAGCCAGAACGTGGAGAACGAGCGCTTCGGCGAGCCCGTGGTGCCCGAGTGGGAGATCCCCTACCACGTGGACATCATGGAGCGCCTGAACGGCATCGACCTGGACGCCGCCCGCCGCACTTCCGGCAACGGCTTCTACTACCTGAAGGGCGACATCGCCCGGCTGCACAGCGCCATCCTTTCCTATGCCCGGGACTTCATGATCGACCGGGGCTTCACCTACTACGTGCCCCCGTTCATGATCCACGGCAACGTGGTCACCGGCGTGATGAGCTTTGCCGAGATGGAGAACATGATGTACAAGATCGAGGGCGAGGACCTGTACCTGATCGGCACCAGCGAGCACAGCATGATCGGCAAGTTCATCGACCAGATGCT
>JAZSAA010000175.1:0-2653 GCA_045601625.1 Clostridia bacterium
TTGGCCCAGCGGGAGGACAACCCCTACGTGAAGCAGGCGCTGGACTTCGCGCTGCTGGAGGACTTCGACCATCTGTACCGCTATTCCGACCTGATGGAATTCGACGAGCGCGTGCACGCCGAGCAGTTTGTGGGCCGCTACACCGAGATCATGCCGGGCCGGCCCACCATCGCCCATCACCGCCACCCCTTCGACTCGGTGAAGTTCCACATCCAGAACCGGTCCGCCTCGCCCCAGACCCGGCTGTGCACGGCCATCATCACCGCCGCGGAGCAGCAGACCATGAACTACTATATGAATGTAGCCGGGTTCTACCCCACCGCCTGGGGCCAGAAGCTGTACCGGGAGATCGGCATGGTGGAGGAGCAGCACGTGACCCAGTACGGCTGCCTGATGGACACCGAGCAGACCTGGCTGGAGGGCTGCCTGAACCACCAGTACACCGAATGCTACCTGTACTGGTCGGCCATGGAGACGGAGACCGACCCGCGCATCCGGGGCGTGTGGGAGATGCTGTTCGAGCAGGAGGTCAGCCACCTCCACGCCGCCGCGGAGCTGCTGGAGACCTACGAGGGCAAGGAGGCCGGCCAGGTTATTCCCGACGGCACCTTCCCCGACCCGCTGCTGCTCACCGGCAACATCGGCTACGTGCGGGATGTTCTGGGCGGCACGGTGTGCAACACCGCCCTGCGGGAGGACTGGACCAACGTCAACGACCTGAACCCGAACGCCGACTTCTTCAGGTACCAGGGCGTCGTCAATACCGATATAAACGACGTGGAGAGCCACGCCATCATCCAGCGGGTCATCCAGCGGGACGGCGAGGATTACCGCTTCGAGACGGCCCCGAATCCCGTGCCCGCGCTGCGGGACCGGAAGGCGGACAATACCGACGTCGGTCGGGTCCAGGGCAGTCCCTGCTGATATTTTCACCGATACAGGCGGCCGGCGTATTGCAATGCGCGGCCGCCTGTGGTAAACTTTCACCATCATCAATGGATGGAGGAATACCATGCTTACACTGGAAAGGGCCCGGGCGTTGAACGACACGATGGTCACCGAGGAACACCTGCGCATCCACGCGCTGAACGTCTGCTACGCGATGGGCGCGATGGCGAAACACTTCGGCGAGGACGTGGAGCACTGGCAGGCCATCGGCATGCTGCACGACTACGATTACGAGAAGTACCCCGACGAGCACCTGCAGCACACCGCTGAGCCGCTGCTGGCCGCCGGTGTGGAACCGGACGAGGTTCGGGCGATCCTCAGCCATGGCTACGGCATCTGCTCCGACGTGGAGCCGGTCACGAACCTGGAGAAATCGCTGTTCACCGTGGACGAGCTGACGGGCATCATACAGGCCTGCGCCCGGATGCGCCCCCACGGCATCACCGACCTGGAGATCAAGAGCTTCATGAAGAAGTTCAAGGATAAGAAGTTCGCCGCCAAATGCGACCGTGACCTGGTGCTGAAGGGCTGCGGGATGCTGGGCATGGACGTCAGGGACGTGGCCGCCATCTGCATCGACGGCATGCGCGAGCACGCGGCGGAGATCGGCCTGCTGGGCACGGAGGCGTGACCGGACAGGAGCCTCCCCCCGGGCTTTTCGGACAAAGCGTTATGCTGTTCGCAGGCGCATTGTACAGGTCCTTTGCTTCGCTTGGGATGGCAGCGTCGTATCCTCCGCCATCCTGGGTGAAAGCAGGATCTTTTCGTATGCTCAGGCAGCGACATCCCGCAGGAATCGGCAGCGCCGGCGCCTTGCCGCCGCGACTTCGGCCCAGGCCGGCAAGCGCTACATTCCGCCTCATTCCTTTAAAATCCTGAAAAAATGCCGTTCCGAAAAAATAAACCTCCCCGAACCGGTTGACAGCCGCGGGAATTTCTGTTATAATACTTTTCGCTGGTTTGGTTCAGGAGAGATGGCCGAGTGGTTTAAGGCGCTGGTCTTGAAAACCAGTGATGCCGAAAGGCACCGGGGGTTCGAATCCCTCTCTCTCCGCCAATTACATAGCCGTGGAGAAGTACCCAAGAGGCCGAAGGGGCTCCCCTGCTAAGGGAGTAGGGTGGGATAACTGCCGCGAGGGTTCAAATCCCTCCTTCTCCGCCAAAGGCCCGACAATGCCGTAAATACAGCGTTTTCGGGCCTTTTATGTTCATTCGATTGATAATCAGAGATGGTCAGAAATTTTCTAAAATTGCATCCGGTTTACAACTCGGTTTACAACACATTTTGCATAATTTCAGGGTACTCCCCGAAAACGGGGAGTACCCTGAAAAAGCCAGCAAATCAGCTATCTTTCTTCCTCCCAAACGTAATCTCATACGCCCCCATCGCCGCCAGCGTAGGGATTACCGCGTTCACCACGGCCAGCGCCGCGCTCTCCGCCGTCAGCCCGCCGTCAAATGCCGCGCTCGCCAGCATCAGTACCAGGCACACAATATACACCAGTAGCCGCGTGGGAATCTTCCATACCTTGTCCAGGGGTGCCTTAATGAGTTGCACAAACAACAGCGCGAACGCCGTACATCCGGCAATCGTACCCAGCGCCGTCCATGTAAACGGCTCCGTGGGAATCGTGCCACCGCCGCCGCTCTCGGCCACCTGCTCAATCGCGCCCACGCCCTGGGCCACGTCCGCAGCCACCTCGAT
>JAZSAA010000176.1:0-7633 GCA_045601625.1 Clostridia bacterium
CGCCGGCAACTATGAATGGGACGCCGTGCTGGACATGGCAAACGCGCTGCTGGGCGACTGGAAGGCCGAGGGCCTGGACAAACTGCCCTGCATCACCCGCACCGCGACGCCCACGATCCTGACGAAGGAAAAGGACATCGAACAGGTGCACATCTGCCTGGGCTATCCGGCGCTGCCGATGGGGGACGAGCGCAACTACGACATCTCCATCTTCAACAGCGTTTTCGGCGGGGCCATGTCCTCCCGGCTTTTCCAGAAGATCCGCGAGGAGAGCGGCATGGCCTATACCGTGTACAGCTATCCCAACGCCTACACCGACACCGGCGTGCTGTCGGTTTACGCCGCCACGAACCCCGAAACGGCGGTGGAGGTGTACCGGATGATCGAGGCCGAGGCGAAGGCCATCGCCGAGGGCGGCATGACCGAAAAGGAGTTCGCCATGGCCCGGGAGCAGCTGAAGTCCGGCTACATCCTGGGGCTGGAGTCCACCTCCGCCCGGATGCAGTCCAACGGCCGGCGGCTGCTGCTGATGGACGCCACCCGCACCGAGAGCGAGACCATCGACCGCATCAACGCCGTGTCCTGCGACGCCGCCAACGCCCTGATGAAGCAGATGCTCACCGCGCCCCACTCGGTGGCCCTGGTGGGCAAGGGCGTGGAGAAGCTCGCGGAAAGGCTGGCCTGACATGCAGGACATCGAGGGGAAGACCGTAGAGCTGTTTCCGTCCGCGAACCCCGGCGCGCCGCTGGTGGTGCTGAACGGGGAGGCGGGGGAGGGCGGCTCGGTCCATGAAGCCGTGAGAGCCGCTACGGACACCGATTTCAGCCTCGCCGCCGTGAGCGGCCTGGCCTGGGACGACGACCTGACGCCCTGGCCCATACCGCCCATCATGAAGGGGGCGTCGCCCTGCGCGGGGCAGGCGGACGCCTATCTTGAGACGCTGACGGAGCGCATCCTTCCGAAGGTGCTGGAAGCGCTGCCGGTTGCGCCTGCCTGCGTCGCGCTGGCGGGGTATTCGCTGGCCGGGCTGTTCGCGCTGTACGCGATGACCCGGACGGACCGGTTCGCCCGCGTCGCCAGCGCGTCAGGCTCGCTGTGGTATCCGGGTTTCGTGGAGTACGCGAAAACCTATGCCCCGGTGCGACAGCCGGACGCCCTGTACCTGTCCCTGGGGGACAGGGAGGGCAAAACCCGCAACCCGCTGATGCGCACGGTGGAGGACAACACCCGCGCCCTGGCGGACTTCTACCGGGAGGCGGGCATCCACACCCGGTTTGAACTGAACCCAGGCGGCCACTTCAACGACCCCAACGGCCGCATGGCCCGGGCGATCGCGTGGATGCTGAGGGAATGAGCCCCGCGGCGGCGGCAGTCTGCCCCCCATACGCCATAGGAAAAGCGACGGTTGAAGGCCGTCGCTTTTCCTATGGCATTGCCATGTCGGGTTCCCGCTTCGTCAGGTTCTTCAGCCATCGCTCCTTCTTCAGCCAGAAGTGGAACACGAACACCTTGATCACGTCCACCAGCTTGACCCCGCAGTACAGCACCACGGGCCCCACGTCGGTCAGCAGCGCCAGCGCGAACACCATCGGCGTCATCACGAAGATCGTCAGCCCCGCGTCGGTGATCGCGCCCATGGCCGTGTCGCCGCCGGCACGGGCGATGGCCTGCTGGGTGTTCATGTACAGCCAAGGCACCATGAACAGGGACATCGTCATCACCATCTGTTTGCAGATGTCGATGGCGCTGTCGCTGAGCCGGCCGAACACCAGCGGTACGAGGGGCGTGGTGGCGAAGCCGAAGCCGGTCATCACGACGCCGAACACCGCGGTGCCGGACAGCAGCCAGGTCTTTTCCCGCCGGGCCTTCTCCAGGTTGCCCTCGCCGAGGGTCTTGCCCAGCAGCACGCCGGTGGCGGAATAGACGCCGCCGAAGGCCACGAAGTACAGGTTGGCGATGGCGAAGCTGGCCGACATGCCCGACACCACGTCCGCGCCGCCCCGGCCGTTGTACAGCGCCGTGGTCACCGTCTCGGACAGCACCCACACCATCTCGCAGAACAGCACCAGCGCGCCCTTTTTCAGAATCTGGCGGAACAGCGCGCCGTCGATCTTCAAAAAGTCGGCGGTCCGCACCGCGAAGGCGGGCTTTGAGCGCAGGTACACCAGTATGAACAGCAACAGCTCCACCACCCGGGCGATGACGGTGGCCAGCGCCGCGCCCCGCACGCCCAGCCGGGGGAAGCCCAGGTTGCCATAGATCAGCAGCCAGTTGAACGCCGTGTTCGTCAGCGTGGCGATGACCGTCACCACCAGGGGCGTGTTCACCTGGCCCAGGTCCCGCAGGGAGCTGGCGATGGCGATGGACACCGTCATCGGGATGCCGACCCAGAACATGATGCGCATGTACTGCACCGCCTCGTCCAGGATCAGGTCGGCCTGTGTGTTCCCGATCAGCATCAGCGAAAGCACCTGCCGGGGGAAGACGAGCGTGACCAGCACATAGGGGATGAACGCCGCCATCCCCGCCACCAGCTTGAAGCGGAACGCCTGGCCCATGCCCGTCGCGTCCTTCGCGCCGAAGAACTGGGTCATGAATATGCCGCCGGACATGCAAATGGCGTTCAGGAACACCATGAACACAAACAGCACCTGTCCCGCCACGTTCACGCCGGACATGCAGATGTCGCCAAGGCCGGAGACCATGAAGTTGTCGATCAGCGACACCAGGCTCTGTATCAGCTGCTGCAGCATGATCGGCACCGCTATGGCCAGCGCCCCGCGATAGAACCCCGCCGGGCCAAAGAGGGATTTTCTTTCGAGCGTCATATCGATATCCTCATAATGAGCTTATGGTAAGGGGCTTGACATGGGATGCCGAGTTATTTTCCAGATGCATTATAGCATGTATGCGAGGCGATATTCAAGATGATATTGTGCGGACAAATCTTTTGTACCCTGCGTGCTACAGATATAGCTTGCGTTTCCTGCGAGAAATTGGTATCATATTGTTGAGAATTGTTTATGCAGTCCACTTTGGTCTGAGCCAAAGGATCGACAGGAGGTTATTTACATGAGAAAAATCGTTGCAATGCTCGTATGCCTTATCATGGCGTTTTCCGCTGTCGCCTGCGCTGAAAACGCGACGACGGAATTGCAGGGGATGTATGCCGAGGCGGAATTGCTGATGGCGCAGGGCGATTATTCAGGCGCGGCATCGAAGTTTGAGGCGCTGGGCGCGTACTCCGATGCTTCGCAGATGGCGATGTACTGCAAGGCCATCGCGGCGGCGGAGACGTTGGCTATGTACGATGTGGCCGTGATGACGTTCCAGCAGTTGGGTGATTTCAGAGACAGCAAGCAGATGGCGGCTTACTATGAAGCGAGGAAAAATGAGGCGGTAGGTGATTCGATCGATGCTGAATCGGAGGTGATCATGGAATTGTCCGCGGCCGCAGCCTTGTATGAACAGGCCGAAAAGGGCTACACCGAGCTGGCCCTGTTCAAGGACTGCATGACGCGACTCGCGGACTGCCAGGCAAAGCGCGCAGCGGTTGAAAAGTTGATTGAAGAGCGCAAAGCGCAGGCAGCCAGGGACGTGGAGGAGCGCGAAGCCCAGGAAAAAGAGGATAAGTACCAGAGCGCTATATCACTTGAGAACGACGGAGAATTCTTTAAGGCCATAGCGATTTATGACGAATTGGGAAGCGGGTATAAGGATTGCGAGACCAGGTCGGACACGCTGAAGGAAAAACTGTATCTTGAGGCTATCGAACACTTTTTTGCCCATGAATACAGGCAGGCAAAGGAGAGCTTTGATCAGCTGGGCGAATATAAGAACGCCGATTATCCTTCGAGCGATATACTTGCATTGTTCTGTGAACGCGACATTGGCTTGCCACAGTCCCTGCCCATTCTGACAATTTTGCATCACGATGTGGATTTTTCCAGTCGAGTATATGCCTATAAATGTCTTCTGCACTATCTCAACTCTGAAGGCAACAGCTTCGGAGTTTTGACCGAAGAGAACTACAGCAGAGAGCTTGCCGGGAACTACATTGCCTTTGGCCAGACTTCCGGCAATGGACCGGGGTCATATATTATGGGGTATAAGTTTGACAAGCGTGGCAATGTCTACTATGGACTTGCCGCGTATATCAAGGATATAGACGATGGTGAGCCGGAGTATAACTGCTCCTATGAAAACGACATGATCGCATTGACTTCTACCAAATCCGACCATGCCAAGTCGTATTATACGGTAGCGCGGCTGTCGAAGGGCTATTATGCCTGGTTAAGGGACGGCGATACAGGGAAGGCTCCCGAGTTCTTCACTGCCAGGGTTGATGAAGAGGGCAAGAAGCTCATCTATGAGTTTTCGACAGATCCTTCAGCCCCCTATGAAGAGTTGGCCGAGGAACCAGAGACCGAGGAGACGGGCGCCGTTGACCCCCTTCAGGAATATGATGATAACAAAACCATCATAGCTGTTCAGCAGGCCCTGAACAACGCGGGCTACAACTGCGGCACGCCAGATGGTGCGGCAGGCAGAAGGACAAAGCTGGCCATCTCGAACTATCAGACCGACAAGGGCCTGACCGTTACCGGTACAGCGACTTACGAAACGCTGGTATCCCTTGGAATCATTGATTAATTCTCTTTTCTGCTGTCCTGCCTCAAACGCAGGATAAGTATGACTATCATAATATGCCTGCATCAAAAACAGCCTGTCACCGTTTGACAGGCTGTTTGATTGGATACCTCATTTTTTCTTGTCGTACTTTTTCTTGAACGTCTTGTCCAACTACCTGAGCCTGCTTTCGGCTTCATCCCGCAAGTCTTCGTCATCGGAATTCAACTGCTGCCGGTACTTGATCCATTGCTCGCGATCTGTTTTTTTTAGCTGGTCGAGCTCCCATCCGCCGGTGACGCCCTCCAACTCGTCACTGGTCAGCTCCCGGATATCCATCGCGTCGGTCGTGCCTGCATTCTGCTCGCGGATCATGTGCGCACTGTTCATGGCTATAACCTTCCGGTCTTAGAGTACAACAGTATAACAGCCTATGGGCCGACGCTGCGTCAGCGACGCGCGGAACATGGTACCCGACTGCGAAGGTATGAAATGAAAAAGCCGCTCGATGACAAGCGGCTTTGGCAGGGGCAGTAAGATTCGAACTCACAACAAAGGTTTTGGAGACCCACGTGTTACCATTACACCATGCCCCTATGTTTTGCGAACAAAACGATTATACCGCAAAACGGGGGACTTGTCAATAGTTTTGTTGTGTAAATTTCGACCTCAGTCGCCGCCCTGCTCCCTGAGCTCAAACGTCCGGGGCCCGGCGTCTTCTGGCTCCAGGGCGTAGCGCTTGACGGTCAGGCGGTCCCAGTGGCCGTCGTCGTTGGTGTCGGAGAAGGTCAGCACGCTGCCGACGCCGTTGGTGATGTAGCCGGCGTTCATGTAGATGAACCGCAGGGTTTCCGTCTGGCAGACGAGTTCCTCGCCTCGCTTCAGCAGCCGCTTTCCGTCGTCGCCCGCTTCCCAGCTCTGCACGGTCAGCGCCTCGCCGGGGACCTTCAGGTAGTTCGCCCTTTCCACGGCCCGGCCCTCGTCCCGCTGCTCGACGGTGTGGTTGTGGCCCCAGAGGAAGATGACGTCGTGACGCTCGGCGGCGGCGTTCAGGGCCCGGGTCCACGTCCACGCGCCGGCGTTGTCGCCCCGGTTGGCGTGCAGCGGCACATGGGACATGACGACGATGGGCAGGTCGTCCTCCAGGCCGTTCACCCAGGTCAGGAAGCGGTGGCTGGCGGTCTGGGCGGCGATGCCGTTGGGGTCGGCGGCATCCTTGCCCTGGTAGCCCGCGTCGACGGCCTGCTGGTCGGTGTCATAGATCATCTGTGCGAAGCTGACGCCGTAGATGTAATAGCCCTGTCCGGCGACGGGGCCGGAGAAGAACGCGGCCTCGTAGGGGTCGGTGGCGTGGATGTCGTGGGAGCCGTATGTGTACAGCCCGCGGACGGAATCACCAAAGACGTGCTTCACCTGGGCGTCCACCGCCGTCATGGAGAAATAAGGCGCGCCGATGGGGTAGCCGGTGCCGTCGATGGATTTGTCGCCGCCGTCGCCCACGTTGTCGCCACCCAGGACGACGAACTCCGGCCGCACGCCGTCGGCCGCCGCCAGCGCCATCACCTGGGTCAGGTGGTTGTGCCAGATGAGGTTGCCGTCGGCGTCGTAGGCCGGCAGCTTCTTCTTCCGGGCCTTTTTGCCGTCCGGGGGCGCGGGGGCTTCATCCGGGCCTGACGCTCCGTCTCGGGCGGACTCGCTATCCTCCGGAGGCCTTTTGCCGTCCGGGGGCGCGGGGGCCTCATCCGGGCCCGACCCACCGTCGCGGACGGTCTCGTATTTCGCGTGGCGGTCCGTGGCCACGAAGATGGAGACGTCTGCGAGGGCGGCGCCGGTGAGCAGGACGATCGCAAGGATGGCGGCGCATGTGCGCATGGCTTTGCGGATCATAGTTTCGCCTCCTGTTTGTTTAGCTATTTGACGCGGGCCTTTCCCACGAGCTTGCGCACGCTGGTCTGGCCAGATTTGGACAGCCCGCAGTTGTGGGCGTCGCCGGGAAAGAAGATGGCGAAGGTGCCGGGAACCAGATCCAGGGGCGTGCCCGAAGCCCCCTCGGTGAACTGGGTCTCCGCTTCCGAGGCGGGCCAGTCCAGGTCCTCCACGGGCTTGACGGTGATGATCTCGCCCTCGTCGATGGGGATCTGGAGGTCGATGTAGGCCAGGTGCCGTTCGTAGACGGCGTTCGCCGGCGCGAGCTGGGCCACATTGCTGTTCATCCAGCAGCGCTCGCCGTCGATCTCGTTTTTGCCCGGCGACAGCTCCTCCGGTGCGTGGGCCAGCGCGAAGTCGATCAGCCTGTCGAGGTTGTCGTTGAGCCCTTTGTACTGGGCCAGCCGGTTCATTTTGTCAAAAATCATTTTGCTTCCTCCTTTGACAGATAGCGCTCGGGGATGTCATAGCCGGCGTTTTTCAGCGCTTGGGCGTAGGACGGGTCGCTCAGCCGCTTTTCGGAGGCGACCCGCTCGGCCTTCAGCTTTTTCTGGCGCGTGGGATACAGCGCGGCGTCCGCGACGAGGGTCGCCAGGGCGACGCCGAAGGCGATGCAGGCCAGCACGTTAAGCCTGCCCACCAGCAGCAGCCCACCCAGCACCACGCCCATCAGCGCCAGCTTCAGCGAGGCCGGCCCGACGACGGCCATGTCCTGCTTCCGGGGCCCGGTGATGGCCAGCTCCTGCCTGTCCTTGTCGATGAACAGCTTGCCGCAGTGGGGGCACAGCCTCAGCGGCGAGCCGAAGAGCCACTTGTCCTGCTCTGAGGGCTGGCGTCCCCAGCTGGCATAGGCTTGCTGCTCCACCACCTTTTTGCAGAATGGACAATTCTTGACCAGGGTTTTCATCGCCATGGGGATCGACCTCCATCGGGTTTTCACATGGGTATTATAGCATGAAATGGGCCGTTCTGTCACGGGGGTGGGAGATGGGGAGAGGGATAAATTCTGAAATATCGAGCTGATGCTCGATATTTCAGAATTTGAGTATTTAGTATTTAGTGGTTAGTATTTAGTGG
>JAZSAA010000177.1:0-3792 GCA_045601625.1 Clostridia bacterium
CAGCTGCCCCATTTCCAGCAGCTTGCGCGCCTGGTACTCAAACGCGCCGCCGGGCTGCTCTCCCGGCTTCAGGAACATGAAATGCCGCGCCAGGTTGATCAGCAGCCGATCGTGGCAGGCCTCGTAGACCCGCCCCATCTCGTCGCCCAGCGTGTCCAGGAAGTCAGGGTTTGCCATTCAGATCAAGCCCCTTTCGTAGTTCGCCCTGATACGCGCTTACATCTGCATGACACGCATGACACAGAAACACAAGGTTTCTATCGTCATTCGTTCCGCCCATGGACAACGGTATCATGTGATGTTCTTCAAGGCGTTCTGTACATCCACAAAAGGCGCATTGCTTTATATGCGGACTACATTGCTTTTCCCTGCGGCATATCAGCTCAACCCGTGGGTTATTTGCCCGTGTCTTGCTCTTCTTAAACTGCGGGAAATGCTCATACACAATCGCAAGGATCGACGATGTAGACAAAGGCGCGCCGTGCGCTCGATTGCTTGCGCACACTATCTCAGGATCGTTCAGTCTCTTAATGGCCGATGCAGACAGATTGTCGAGCACAAAATAGGACAAAATCTTTTTTGTCCGTCTTTGTTGTGCGGTATTTTCAGGCAATGAAGCCACATATCGCCCCGCTTCTATGCGGTCTCGCGTGCTTATCGTCCGCCAGCCATTAGACCTCACGCCCCGCCCCCGAACAATCTGACTTGCGTCTCGTCGATCGTCTCCTGCTTCTCGTCCCGGATCCGCTGCAGCTCCTCGGCGGCTTCCTTGTCGGTCAGCCCCTGCCCGAATTTCTTGTCCGTCAGGAACTTGTACTTCGACAGCAGCCCCGCGCCCACCAGCATAACACCTTCATTGAGGTTCGTCTGTCGGTCCTGGGTCACGCCATCGTCGAACGTGACCTTGACCTCCCAGCCCCCGGCGGCCAGGCGCTCCACGCTCTGACCTTCCCATTCCATGCCGTACAGTATCGCCACGTCGATGATATTCTGCACCATGTGCTCCAGCATTGGCCGCAGCTGGTTCTGCACCGTCCGCACGGTCTTGAAGGTCTTGCTGTTCTCGCTGACCACCTCGGTGGCGGTCTTGATCCCGCCCTGGTGCTCGTCGAAGCTGAACGTGTTCGCCGAGAACCCGATCTGCAGACACAGTATCGACAGCAGCGCGTTCAGCGCCGCCACGTGCTCCTCCACCCGCAGCTCCACGGAGATGTCATGCACCCCCGCCGTGCCGTCATCGTCGGCCACGCCCACATAGGTTTCATCGTTCGGGTCGAAGTACCGCACCTGCCGCCCGGTCTGCGGATCAGTCACCATCCGCAGGAACCGCGCCGGGACGATGATCTTTTTCTTCCCCAACCGGAACTCGGTGACGAACGAATCATAGCATATGTCGATTGCGTGGAGCGTCTCCAGCGCGTTCGCGTAGATGCTGACGCCCAGCGGCGAGTTGTCGTCGATATTGTTGGCGATCGGCGTCCGGAAATACGAAAACAGGCTCTCCTCCACCGGCACGACGGTCTCCGGCTCCAGCCCCGGAAACATGTCCTGCAGCTCCGCCGTCGGGCAGCGGATCCCCAGGATGTCCTGATTCTGTCCCGCCAGCGCCCCGCGCTGCATCTCGGACTTGTACAGCTCATTGGTGATGACGTAGGTCTCGCCGTTCCACCGGTGCCACTCCAGCCGGGTATAATACCAGCCCTTCCGCGCCCGCCGGGAGATGAACACGCCCTCGGTCACCCGCGCGTTGTCCCACGCCAGGGGGACAAACTGGTCCGCCATCACATATCCCAGCCGGATCACCCGCGCCGGTTCCGCGCCGTCGTCCGGCGCCGCGCCCTTGCGCTCCGGCTCCGCCCAGACCTTAATCGACGCCCCGCCCAGGGCCAGTCCCTGTTCGATCAGCTCCTGCAGCTTCTCTCCGAAGGCGTTCCGCCGCAGCACGTCCTCGACGAACCCCTTCAACGGATCCGGATTGGTGATAACGCCGTCCTTGTTCTGCTTCTCCACCCAGCCGTTGGTGGACACCGAGAACTGCGCCTCCTCGCCCCACACCAGCGAGGCCAGCTCCGCGCTGACGGCCTTGGCCGTGTTCAGCCGGAACAGCTGCCGCGTCTGCCCCGGCTTCGCACCCACGGCGATCACCGGCACCACGTGCCAGTCCTTGTACAGCCCGCGATACAGCGCCTTCCACACGAAAATGCCGTAATAGTAAAACTGATTGAACGCCGGCACGTCGCCCAGCTCGAAAATATCCTTGAACTCCCGGGCGATGCCCGTCACCGTCGCCGTCCTCTGCATCAGCCCTCGCCCCCAGCTTTTGATTTTGTCCCATACATTCATAGCCTCAGCCTCCCGGCCTTCGGTTGTTCATCGCGTCGATCATGGCGCGTTCTCTGTCGCTCAGGCTCCAAGTGATAATGTTTGCCCTGTCCGCTGCCGCCCTGTCCGCTGCCGCCCTGTCCGACAGCAAGAACCCCTTGCCAAATATGGCCTTGCCGACATTGCGCTGGGCGTCCATCGCGGATATAAGCGTACAGTCGGCCTTTTCCAGCCGATATTCCACGCCTAAACGACTGTACTGATACGCCGCCGCGCTGGTCAGCACATGCGCCGGGTATTCGTATTTCGGCAACTGCGCGGTCACGGCCTTCTCGTTGATGTCGTTCTGCTGTCGGATTGCCTGATACAGCGCCGGGGCGCTCCGCACCCGACAGGTGTCCAGGTTGGTGACGAACGACGTGTTCACCTTCGCCGTGTTCGCGTAGGTGATTGAAACCCCGCACGGTATGAAGCACACATCCAGCCTGCGCCCGCTGAACAGCGTCAGCGTCGGCGCGAACAAGAAAAAACGAATCCCCTTCGACAGGTACACCCGCTGTATTTTCGTGATGATGGAGAAGGGCGGATTGTCCACCACGCAGCACCCCGCCGGATAGTCGAAGCGCTCGAAGTCGCCGCCGGGCCAGAAGGGACGCACCATATCCGCACGGTCAACGCCATACTCCGCCGCCACCCATTTAGCCACGGCCTCGTATATGTTATCCGGCGTGTAGCAGTCGTCAGTGGTTTTTTTCGACGTGAATTTGTCTACGAACGCCTGATACTCCACGTCCTGCGCCGTCTCCTCGCCGAACAGGTTGATCTGCCCCGCCAGCTCTGCTTTCATGCCGTAAACCTCCACCCATCAATCAGCGCCGGAATCTCTCTTTCAAACGCATATTCGAGAGCATCGAGCGAGTCAATATTCGTCGTCCCATCGTCCAGCCTGACATCCTCGGTCAATTCCTCCGCGTCCCACAGCGCGCTCTTCAGCGCGTCGATGGTCTCCACGCAGTTCCGCGCCACGAAAAAGCGCCCCGCCCCCATGAGGATGCAGGTCGCCCTGATTCTGTCGTTGATTGGCCGCTTCAAGCTGTTGCCGATGTTCAGCCCCAGCCCCGCCGAGGCCGCCGCGCTGCGCAGTCCGTTGATCAGCGTCTGCTCTGCCGAATCGCACCAGCAGTCGGAGATCACCCACCGGCTCTTGCACCGCCGCACGAAGTCCACGAAGTCCGCCGCCAACTTGTTCGGGTCCAATGCGCGCTTCTCCCGGTATTCGTCCAGCACCACCAGACGCCCGCGCACGGTGAAACCCATGCAGCAAAAGGCATGCGCCGACTTGCCGCCGCCGAAGTCCACCCCGATCACGGCGTTGCGAATCGCGTCTCCCTCGGGCAGGTCGTCCAGGATGAACCGATCCGGATCGTCGGCGAAGGCCCTGTACACCACGCCCTCCGCCGCCACCCACTG
>JAZSAA010000178.1:0-2607 GCA_045601625.1 Clostridia bacterium
TTCCGGTCTTCGGGTTGCAGACGGCCATGCCCTCCCCGGGCTTGCCCTCGCCGAAGCTGAACGCGCCGGTCAGGAACACCAGCTGGTCGGGGTAGAGGGGGGACTCCAGCAGGAACTTCTCGCTGAAATCGCCGGAGGCCAGCTGTTCGGTCAGGAAAGGGCAGTCTGCCTCCACCAGGCCATCGCCGATGTCCTTCACGCCCACCTTCGGGAAGCTGCCGTTTTCGATGCCGAAGGCCCGCGCGATGCGGTCGTTCACGTCGGTATGGATGCGCAGGCACTCGTCGGGATCGTCGCTGTGGGCGATCAGGCCGTGGTTCTGCATGAATATGGCGGCGGGCCGGCGGCCGGTCTCGGCCTCCACGCGGCGCACTTCGTCCCGGATGGAGAAGGTGAGCCTTGCGCCGGGGTCTACATAGCTGACCCAGCCCCAGCTGTAGTCGGCGTCGGACAGGGCGTCCTTCACGATGGCCTCCAGCTCGGCGCTGCACGCGGCCAGGTTGGCGTAGACGCTGTGGCTGTGGGCCACATAGGTGTCCAGTATGGAATGAAAGCCCGCCTCCACGGAGGGACGCAGCGCGGCCAGGCCCTCGATGGTTTTTGTGTTTGCCTTGGCGACGTCGCTGCCGGCCTTTTCCACGTCCGCGAGGGTGGCGGGGTCGGTGTCGTTGTAGAAGCGGCGCAGCGCCTCGTAATCCAGCACGGCGTAGGCCTTGTCAGGGCGGATGTCCTTCAGGCAGTAGCCCGAGGCCTTTATGGCCATCAGCCCACCCTCCAGCTTGGCCGAGGTATTGCCGCCGCCGCCCTGTACATAGTCCGCCCGCGCGCCGACGCTGCCGGAGACCCGGGTGAAGTTCTCCAGCCGTGCCTTGTTGCTTTCAAAGAAACTGCTCATGTGTTTTCCTCCGTTTATCGTTTTGTCTTCCGCGCCGCCGGTCAGCGGCGTCATTTTAGCGATCAAAAAATGTATGGGCTTGCCCTGCCCGGCGTACAGCTGCTCGTGCTCGGAGACGTAATTCGGGGCAAAGCCTGAGGCGTGCAGGTCGTCCGTCAGGAAGCGCACCTCAAAGCCGCATTCGCCCATGTACCGCTTCGTGGCAGTAAACAGGGCGGCGTTGTCGGTCTTGAACCAGATCTCCCCGCCAGGGGCCAGGAACTCGCGGTACTGGAACAGCTGCCGGGGATGGGTCAGGCGGCGCTTGTGGTGCTTCGCTCGCTCGTCCCAGGGGTTTGGGAAGCTGATGTAGATGCGGCTGATGTCATCCGCGGCGCTGAAGGTGTCGTAGATGCGCATGGCGTCCACCTCGGAGAACACCAGGTTTTCCGGCGGCGTGCCGCCGAATTCCCGCTCCGCGTTGCGCACGGACACGGCCAGCACGGTGCGCACCTCGTCGATGGCGATGAAGTTGACGTTGGGGTTGTCGTGGGCCATCCGCACCGTGGACACCCCCTTGCCGCAGCCGATCTCGAGGTGCAGGGGCCGGCACGGGTGGGCGAAGCATTCCCGCCAGCGTCCCCGGTGCCGGGAGGGCTCCTCGATGAAGTAGGGAGTGGCGGCCAGCTTCGGCTCGGTCCAGGGCTTTCTCCTCATCCGCATGGCGTTACTGCTCCCCGGAGGCGTTTTCGCCCTTTGAAGCCTTTTCGGCTTCTTCCTTGCGGCGGGTCACCGTACGCATCCAGTACAGAAGCCCGATCCCGCCCAGCGTGGATACCACCCACAGGATCAGGGCCAGCTGCACCCGCCCCGTTATCATCGCCACCAGCCCCAGCACGTACAGCATCACCAGCGCCAGCGCCGCGATGGCGCGCAGCCTGCGAAACAGCGCGTTGCGATCGTTCATGTCGTCGTTCACTTCCCTGAAAAGCGTATATCATTATAATATTCGATCAATGGAAGGGTTTGTCCTGCCGATAAGCGTGGAAATCAAAGAATTTTCTTGCATAAAAAATCACATCGCGCTATACTGGCACTACGATGAGAGGGAGGGACACGGTTATGATCAAGACCATTGTGGAGCGCCTTGAGGCGGTGCTAGCGGAGCTGGACGCCCTGGCCGGGAAATGCGAAGATCCGGAGGCACTGGAGGATTTGAACGCTGAATTCGAGGACGCGCTGATGCTGCTCTCGGAGATCGATACGCGGGAGGACGGCTGGCAGGATGAGCTCTCCGATGCCCTGGAGGAACTGCGTTCCCTGGCCGGGGACTACCGTAACACCGGGGTTCCCGGCGTGGAAATGCTGGCGGATAAGCTGGAAACGGCGGCGGGATGAGAGACGGGCAGCTATCGGCAGGGGGAAGAGGTGGTTGTTTCAACAAATTCTGATTTATCGAGCTGATGCTCGATAAATCAGAATTTGAGTATTTAGTATTTAGTGGTTAGTATTTAGTGGCGGTACAAATCCTGACGGATTTGTTTGATTATAAGGAAGCGGTAGAGGCTTCAACGTTTCTTGATCCCCTGAAACAAAAGAAATCCGTTAGGATTTCCTCCTCCACTAACCACTAAATACTAAATACTAACCACTGAAATTCTGATTTGTCGCCTCAGCGACAAATCAGAATTTATCTGTACCCTACTCCACCACAAACCTCTCCGTATACTCCC
>JAZSAA010000179.1:0-25265 GCA_045601625.1 Clostridia bacterium
GCTGCCCGGCGTCGCCTGCCTGAAGGACAAGTAATCAGGAGTATTTTTCAGATAATATTACCTACAACCAGAAGTGGTTAGTGTTTAGTGATTAGTGGTTAGTGAATAGCAAATCAACTAAACACTAGCCACTAACCACTAATCACTAGATCGAGGAGGAGATTCCCATGCGCAAGCCCATTATCGCCGGCAACTGGAAGATGAACAAGACCCCGGAGGAGGCCGCCCAGCTGGTCAAGGACCTGATCCCGCTGGTCAAGGACGCCAAGTGCGACGTTGTCGTCTGCACCCCTGCCGTGAACTTCGCCGCCGTGAAGCCTGTCATCGAGGGCACCAACATCAAGCTGGGCGCCCAGAACGTCCACTTCAAGGCCTCCGGCGCCTACACCGGCGAGCTGTCCGCCGACATGCTCAAGGCCGCCGGCTGCGAGTACGTCATCATCGGCCACTCCGAGCGTCGCCAGTACTTCGGCGAGACCGACAAGACCGTCAACCTGCGCACCGTCGCTGCCGTGAAGGCCGGCCTGAAGGCCATCGTCTGCGTGGGCGAGATGAAGGACGAGCGCGAAGCGGGCTATACCGACATGATCGTCACCTATCAGACCCAGATGGCGCTGCATACGCTGACCGCCGAAGAGCTGGAGAACGTCGTGGTCGCCTACGAGCCCGTGTGGGCCATCGGCACCGGCCTGACCGCCACCGACGAGCAGGCGAACGAGACCATCGGCGTCATCCGCAGGGCCATCGCCGCCAAATTCGGCGAGGAAGCCGCGGCGAAGATCCGCATCCAGTACGGCGGCAGCATGAAGGGCTCCAACGTGAAGGGCCTGATGGCGCAGCCCGAAATCGACGGCGGCCTGATCGGCGGCGCGAGCCTGAAGGCGGCTGATTTCGCGCAGGTGGTGAACTTCTGATGAGCACAACTGCGCTTATTATCATGGATGGATTTGGGATCGGCAAAAACGATCCCAAGTCCAACGCCATCGTGGCTGCCGGCACCCCGGTGCTGGACGGCCTAAAGGAAAAATACTGCCACACTGCCATCGGCGCTTCCGGCCTGGACGTGGGCCTGCCGGACGGCCAGATGGGCAATTCCGAGGTGGGACACACCAACATCGGCGCGGGCCGAGTGGTCTACCAGATGCTGGTGAAGATCACCAAGGACATCCAGGACGGCGTGTTCTTTGAAAACAAGGCCATGCTGGCCGCTATGGAGAACTGCAAGAAGAATAACACGGCCCTTCACCTGATCGGCCTGGTCTCTCCCGGCGGCGTCCATTCCCATACAGAGCACCTGTACGGCATCATCCGCATGGCCAAGCAGCACGGCCTGGAAAAGGTCTACGTGCACTGCCTTCTGGACGGCCGCGACGTGCCGCCGGATTCCGGCTGGGAGTATGTGAAGAACCTGGTTGAGAAGATGAAGGAGATCGGCGTGGGCAAGGTGGCCACCGTCATGGGACGCCTCTACGCCATGGACCGTGATTTCGCCTGGGAGCGCGTGGAAAAGGCCTATAACGCCATGGTCTGCGCCGAGGGCATCCGGGCCGACGACCCCGTCCAGGCCATCCTGGATTCCTACAAGGTGGTGGACGAGACCGGCAAACACCTGACCGACGAGTTCATGCTGCCCACCGTCATCGACCCCGAGGGCACCATCAAGGCCAACGATTCGGTCATCTTCTTCAACTTCCGTCCCGACCGGGCCCGCGAGATTACCCGCGCCTATGTCGATCCCGACTTCAAGGGCTTCGAGCGCAAGCACGGCTTCTTCCCGCTGACCTACGTGTGCATGACCCAGTACGACGCGACTATGCCCAACGTGCTGATCGCCTATCCGCCGGAGAGCCTGCACATGACCATGGGTGAATACCTGAGCAAGCTGGGCAAGAAGCAGCTACGCATCGCCGAGACCCAGAAGTACGCCCACGTCACCTTCTTCTTTAACGGTGGCGAGGAGCGCGTCTTCGAAGGCGAGGACCGCATCCTGGTGCCCAGCCCCTCCGCCGAGGAGGTGCCCACCTTCGACCTCAAGCCCGAGATGAGCGCCTATGAGGTCACCGACGCGGTGCTCAAGTGCATCGCCGAAAAGAAATACGACGTAATTATCCTCAACTTCGCCAACTGCGACATGGTCGGCCACACCGGCGTCATGGAGGCGGCGAAGAAGGCTGTGCGCACCGTTGACGAGTGCGTCGGGAAGATTGTAGACGCGCTGGTCGCCCAGGACGGCAAGGTGGTCATCACCGCCGACCACGGCAACTGCGACATGATGATCGACCCCGTGCACGGCGGCCCGTTCACCGCGCACACCACCAATCCTGTGCCGGTGATCGTCATCGATCCCGACCACCCCAAGCACAAACTGCGCCAGACCGGCGGCAAGCTGTGCGACCTGTGCCCGACCATGCTGGACCTGCTGGGCATTGAAAAGCCCGCGGAAATGACCGGCGAAAGCCTGATCGTGGACTAACCAGGTTATACAAATCTCAACCTAAACCTATACAATCCTGCGGTGCCTTTTTCGCCATACCAGCGTTGAAGCCCCTTGACTTGCCGCCAGCAAGCCTGCGGGCCTTCGCCTTGGTAAGTCGAAAAATGCCTTCGCACGCTTGTGCATATTTAGATTGAGATTAGAATTTACAAAACAGAGGGCTGCGTTCTGCTATCAGAGCGCAGCCCTCTGTATCGTTGTGCGGCTACTCGATCCGCCGAAACACGATAGCTGTGCGGCAGGGGATGTAGATTTCAAATCCAAGGCCCCGGCCCTCAGCAAATCGGGTTTGGTACACGTAATCCTTGCTGGTGCGGTCCATGCCGCCGAAGTCGATGTCGTCCGTCGAGAAGATCACCTTATACCTGCCCTCGCCCACGGAATGGACAGGCAGGAAGAAGTCTGTGGGGGAATGGGTGGGGTGGAAGTTGAATACGTACACCAGGTCGCCCTTGGAGAAGGCGATGATCTTGCCCGGCTGGTCGATCCACAGGCTCACGGTGTCCGTCTTGTTTAGCACGCGGTACTTGCGGCTGAATTTCAGCATGGCCCGGTCGAAGTTGGCCAGCCACTCGTATTTGAGCGCATTGTTTTGCACAAGCGACCACTGCCTGCGGGCGTACTTGTAGCTCCAGCCGTTGCCCTCCCGGGGGAAGTCGATCCATTCCGGGTGGCCGAACTCGTTGCCCATGAAGTTCAGGTAGCCGTCGCTGCCCAGCACGAGGGTGATGAAGCGGATCATCTTGTGCAGGGCGATGGCCCGGTCGATGGCGATGGAGTGGAACGACTTGCTCATGCCGGTGTACATCTCGGCGTCCGCCATGCGGAAGATGAGCGTCTTGTCGCCCACCATGGCCTGGTCGTGGGATTCGCAGTAGCCGATGTTCTTCTCCTGCGGGCGGCGCGTGGTCAGCTCGTACCACATCTTGAACATATCCCACTGATCATCGGAGTAATCCTTCAACAGCCTGATCCAGAAGTCCGGCACACCCATGGAAAGCCGGTAGTCAAAGCCGATGCCGCCGCTGCGAATGGGGATGCACATGCCGGGCATGCCGCTCATCTCCTCGGCGATGGTCAGCGCGAAGGGATTGACGGCGTGGATCAGCTCGTTGGCCAGCTGGAGGTAGGTCAGCGCATCCACGTTGGTGTTCAGGCCGAAATACTGGGAATAATCGGTGAAGCTGGCGCCAAGGCCGTGATCCTGGTAGATCATCGAGGTAACGCCATCGAAGCGGAAGCCGTCGAAGTGGTATACCTCCAGCCAGAATTTCAGGTTGGAGAGCAAGAAGTGGAGCACCTCGTGCCTGCCATAGTCGAACAGGCGGGTCTTCCAGGCGGGGTGCCAGCCCCGCTCACCGGTCAGGAAGTACTGGCTGTCCGTGCCGTCCAGGCCGTTCAGGCCCTCGTCGGCATTGGCGGTGGCGTGGGAATGCACCACGTCCAGCAGCACGTACATGCCCAGCTCGTGGGCCTTGTTGATCAGGTATTTCAGATCATCCGGCTCGCCGTACCAGGACGAGGCGGCGAAGAAGTTCGTCACCTGATAGCCGAAGGAGGCGTAATAAGGATGCTCCTGTATGGCCATCAGCTGGACGGTGTTGTAGCCGAGATTGCGTATGTATTCCAGGTTGAAGTCCGCGAACTCCCGGTAACTGCCCACGCCCTCCTTTTCCTGGGCCATGCCGATGTGGGCCTCGTAGATGTAGGGTGGGGCGATCTTGCGCTTGCCATAGCCGCCGTGGGTCCACTGGAAGGGGCGGGGTGGGGCCCAGATCTGGCCGTTGAACAGATGCTCCGGATTCTGTACCACCCGGCGTATGTAGGCGGGGATATGGTCGGTGCGCGCGCCGTCCTTCGTCACCTGCACCTTTACCAGCTGTCCGTGCTTCAGAGCGTCCGCGCCGGGAAGTTCGATCTCCCAGGTACCGTCCGGCAGGCGGGTAAGGGGGTGGGATTCCCGGTTCCAGCCGTTGAAATCGCCGATCAGGTGCAGCGCGTCGGCGCCGGGTGCCCACTCCCGGTAGACCCAGCCGGTTTCGGTGCGGTTGAAACCGTAGTATAAGTAGCCGTTGGCGAAGGACACCAGGTCGGCCTTGTCGCCCAACAGCTGCTTGCGCGTGTTCGCGTGGCGCTCCATCCTCAGGGCAATATCATTATAATAGGGCTGCAGCCATGGGTCGATGGACATGATCCTGTAATGTGTCGCCCTGTTTGCCTTCATAACGGTCAGCACCTCCGCCTGTGTCACATATCTCTATTATGATTATAACACATAATTGACGAAGTAACCATATATTTTGACGCTTTTATGCAAAAAAAGGGAAGACAGGCCTTGTTGCTTCGCACAGGTCGGCAATAAAAGGATATGAACGGCCCGCTATTTCTGGTCGCGGGACTGTTCTGCCTCGTCGACGGCGTTCATCATGAACTCTATGAATTCCCGGTTCGACGGCTTTCTGGGGAAGTGCCGGCTCAGCGAGCCCCGTTCATAGGCAATGGTGATGGCGCTGCGCATGGAACGCTCGATCCTCGGAACGGTGGTGCCCAGCCTTTGCGCCAGTCGGGCATAGAGGCCCTTCGACAGGTTCCTGAGCAGCAGGGCGTCGCCATGACAATGCACGGCGGCTTCGAGGAAGTAGGCCGCGCCGTCCAGCCTGGCGGACATGCCCATCTCCTTCAAAAGGCGGTGGACGACCGCGCCCCGAAAGCGTTCCGCGTCGCTTTCCAGCGCCTCCTCGTCCGGTCGTAAGACGCTCTGCGGCCTGCTGCGGCCGCATTCGAGGATCAGCTCGGGCAGTATGGAAATATCGATCGGCTTGCAGAGAAAGAAGGAGGCCCCGTACCGACAAGCGCACTGCATGATCGCATCGGAGTAGAAGCGCGTGCATACGATCACCGCCGGCGCATGGTTGACGCGCTGGAATTCGTGCAGGAGGGAAATGCCGTCCAGCTCTGGAAGGGGAATATCGGTCATCACCACATCCGGCTTGAGCCTGAGGGAATCTGCGAAGGCGACGCGGCCGTTGCCCGAATTACCGACGACCTCAATGCCAGGGCAGCGCGCGACAACCCTCCGCACCACCGAAACAAAATGCTCATCCATATCCGCGATGTAAAATCGGCATTTCTTCATCTGTACATACCCCCAGTATAAGGACTATTAGTATTATATACAACCATATATAGTGTAATAATACATACTATAGGACGTTTTGTCAATGGCTATATCGGCTTTATATTATAAATATAAAGTAAAAAAAGGGAATGATGCCCATAGGATACATAAACCCTATGGGCTTGCAAAAACCGAATCCAAAGTGGGGGCTTCCATATTATCCTGTAAACCGACAGCTGCAGAAGGATGGACCGCCAGCCATTCCGACTTCATGCGCTCGAGCGTCCTGTCCGGGGATTGCGCCATCAGGCTGTATATGGCCTTCGACAGTGGGCCGATGGAATTGCAGGCCTGTATCAGCGTATTGTGATTGTGCCCGACCTCCACGAGGATCGAAAAAACGCCGATGTGCTGGTTGTAACGGCCATCCTTGACCAGAACGGGCTTGCACAGCCCCTGCACTTCATCGTTGATGCGCGCTTCAAGGGTCCGGGCGAAGCGGAGGTTTTCGGCGTACCAGGGCTTGACTTCAAAGCCGTTGCCGTTGCCGATCAGCAGCATGAGGGGGGCCATCTCCTCGCCGGAAGCGGACTTGACAGAGACGGGATCACCCTCCACATAGGCATCCCTGTGCAGGTCGATGTACAGATCAAAGCGCTCTTTGTAATTCATCAGCGTGGCAAGGGAACGGGTGTAGGCGGTGGAGAGCTGGCTTCCCTCGTGATCGGTGGTGTCGTGAACCACGTCGAAGCCATAGCGCCTCAGGCGGGAAGCCAGCACCTCGCCCACGCGCACCACGCTGTGGCCGTTGTCCGCCGTGCGCCAGGCTTCAAGGGCTTCGTAGGGATCGCCGGCGACCTGTTCATACGCTTCGTGGGTATGGGTGTGGTAGATCAGAACGCGAATCGACCGGGCCGTCTCCTCCTCCTGTCGGACGACTTCGATTTCGATACCATTCTCCCTGCGGGCGAGAAAACCCCCGGAACGATCAGACGAAGCAAAGACCTTTGCGGTCTTTGCCCCGTCGTCGCCCTCTGCTTCAACCAGGCTTGCTGAGCTGTTGGCAGGCGACGAATCCCGCGGCGTCAGAAGACGCACGCCCAGCAGCGATAACACCGCCACCAGAACCACGATGGCCAGGGCCAACAGCAGGCGCGATGCCCGAATGACCTTGAAATGAATCATCTGTTCACCTCCCGCACCACTTCACGCACCAGTATATGACCGGGCTTCCGCGATCATACGCCTGGCCTGACCAACGGAAAGCCTCGCCGGATTTGCAATTGATAAGGACTGTAATTGCATCGACACACTGGGTTTCACCCGCCGAGGGAACGTGTATTTTAATTGAAAAAATGAATTGCTGACCGGGGAGTGATGCAGAAATTTGCCGTTTTTGCTTGCAAAAAGATCGTAGATGCTGTATAATTGCAATATAAAGCGCCATATTATTATGCTCAAGGGAGGGCCTGATCCTATGGACAACGCACAGGAACTGATTCAAAGATTGAATCACAGTGGAAAGAAACTTTCAAAAAGCCATCGGCGTATCGCGGAATGCATCGTGACCCATTACGACAAGGTCGTATTCATGACCGCGTCGAAGCTGGGGGAATACGTGGGGGTTTCGGAGTCCACCGTCGTGCGGTTCGCCTCAGCCCTGGGCTATAGCGGCTATCCGCACCTGCAAAAGGCACTTCAGGAGCTGATCCGACATCGCCTAACCGCGTCTCAGCGCTTTGAGATGACCTCGGACATGGACCATGCCCAGGTGCTGAACAAGGTGCTGAAGGCCGACATCCAGAACATTCGCTCGACGTTGGACGAGATGGACATCAACGCCTTCGAGGACGCCATTGAAAAGATCATATCGGCACGCAATATCTATGTGCTCGGCCTGCGCGCTTCTGCCCCGATTGCGGAATTCTTCGCACACTACCTGCGCTTCATCTTTCCCAACGTCACCGTGGTCACCTCGGGCATCAGCGACGTATTCGAGCAGCTGTCCCGCATCGGGGAGGGCGACCTCCTGATCGGCATCTCCTTCCCGCGGTATACGGCCCGATCCATAGAGGCCATGGAGTTCGCCAGGTCCCGCGGGGCGTCCCTCATCGCCATCACCGACGGCCCGCTTTCCCCGCTGCATGCCACGGCGGACACCTGCCTGATGGCCAAGAGCGACATGTCCTCCTTCGTGGACTCCTTCGCAGCGCCGCTGTCGCTGATCAACGCGCTGATCGTCGCACTCGGCCAGCGCAGGCGACACGAGGTTTCCCAGTACTTCGAGCAGATGGAGGACATCTGGGGCAAGTACGATGTCTATCTCGCCAAGAGCTCCGAGTGAAATGAGGCGTGGAATGCAACGCAACAAATGTATAGTGGTGGGCGGCGGCGCCTCCGGCATGCTGGCGGCGCTCTTCGCAGCGCGCAGCGGCGCGCGGGTGATGCTGCTGGAGCGCAATGAGAAGCTGGGAAAGAAGCTGTATATCACCGGGAAGGGGCGCTGCAACCTCACCAACGCCTCGGACATGGAGCAGTACCAGCGCAACATCTTCCGAAATCCCCGGTTCCTGTACGCTGCCTTTGCCCGGCTTGACAATGCCGGGATGATGACATTGGTGGAGGACCTGGGTACGCCGCTGAAGGTGGAGCGGGGAAACCGGGTCTTCCCGGTCTCCGATAAGTCCAGCGACGTCATCGGTGCGCTGAAGCGCGGGCTTGAACGGGAGGACATCGACATCCGCCTGAATACACGCGTGGCCCGGCTTCTGACGGAGGACGGATGCTGTGTCGGCGTGACGCTGGAGGACGGGGAAAGCCTGTTCGCCGATGCCGTCATACTCGCCACCGGCGGGCTGAGCTATCCCTCCACCGGCTCCACCGGCGACGGCCATGCCATGGCCCGGGAGGCGGGGCATGCCGTCACCGCAACGCGCCCCGCCCTGGTGGCCATCGACACGGTGGAAAGCTGGCCGGGCACCCTGGCGGGGCTCTCCCTCAAAAACGTGACGCTCTCCGCCTGGCTGACTGGCGGAAAGAAGGAGAAGAAGCTGTACAGCCAGATGGGGGAACTGCTGTTCACCCATACGGGCATATCCGGCCCGCTGGCGCTGACCCTCTCGAGCTTGCTGCCGGAGGATCTCTCCACCGTGCGCATGGCCATCGACCTGAAGCCGGCGCTGGACGAGCAGACGCTGGACGCACGCCTGCTGCGCGATTTCCGGGAGATGTCCCGCAAGCAGCTGGGCAGCGTAGTGGACGGCCTGGCGCCCAGGAGCCTTTCGGAGCAGCTGATCCGGCTGGCCGGGCTTTCTCCGACGCTACCCGTCAACGCCGTCACGGCCCAGCAGCGGGCGGCACTGTTGAAGGTCCTCAAGGGGATCGAACTGCACCCGAGGGCGCTGGGCGGCTTCAACGAGGCCATCATCACCCGGGGCGGCGTGAATGTAAAGGAGATCAACCCCTCCACGATGGAGAGCAAATTGGTCAAAAACCTGTACTTCTGCGGCGAACTGATGGACGTGGACGCGGCCACCGGCGGCTTCAACCTTCAAATCGCCTTTTCCACCGGTGCTCTGGCCGGCGCGAGCGCCGCAAGCGTGGCGGATAACTAAAACCGACCGCAGTACAAAACCGACCCCCCTCTGTTGGGGCCGGTTTTGTACTGCGGTCGGCTCCGCTTTATTGCAGCTTCTCGAAGTCGGCTGCGCCGTGCTTGCACAGCGGGCAGACGAAGTCCGGGGGCAGCTCCTCGCCCTCGTACACATAGCCGCAGATCTTGCACACCCAGCCGACCTTCATCTCGGCGGGCGCCTGGGGCTTGGGCTTGATGTTGGCAAAGTAGTAGGCGTAGGTCACGGAGGGCACATTGGAGAGCACCTGGGCCTCGGTGACATCGGCCACAAAAAGTGTGTGGGTGCCGTAGTCGTGGGCCTCCACCACCTTGCCGGAGATGAAAGCGTTGGTGCAGCCGGTGATAAAGATCAGGTTGTTCTTGCTGCGGGGGAAGCCGCTGCCGGGGAACTTGTTGACGTCCCGGCCGCTCTGGAAGCCGTAGTACTTGAAGATGTCGAACGGCGCGTCGGTGGAGAGGACCGACACGTTGAACACGCCCGTCTTCAGGATCATGTCGTGGGTGAAGTTGCCCTTGTTCACGGCGATGCTGATGCGATTGGGATTGCTGGTCAGCTGGGCCGCGGTGTTGATGATGCAGCCGTTGTCCTTGTCGCCGTCCCGAGAGGTCAGCACAAACAGGCCGTAGGACAGCTTGAACATGGCGTTGGGCTCGATGGCCTCGGAGGGCTTGTGCTCGATGACCTCGGGCTTGGGCATGGTCTCCAGGATCGCGGCCACCAGCTCGTCCACCTCGGCAAGCTGGCTCTCCTTCAGCGCGGACTTGAGGGTCAGACCGTGCTCCAGGACGGTGGTGTTCTTCAGCCGCCCCAGAAGCTCGCGCATCAGGCCGCCGGAGGTGGGCGCCCAGCTGCCGTTCTCGACGATGGCGATGGTGCGGTTTTGCAGGTTGTGAGCCACGATGTCGTGCAGGGCGTTCTCCATGTTCACGAAGATGCCGGCGTTGTACGTGGTGGAGCAGAACACGATGTGGCTGACCCGGAAAGCCTCGGAGACGATCACCGAGGGGTGGGTGACAGACACGTCGTACACCTTCACGTTGCGCACGCCCGCGTCGGCCAGCTTCATCGCAATGATGTTGGCCACGTTCTCGGTGTGCCCGTAGACGGAGGCGTAGGCCACCATCACGGCGTTCTCCTCGGGCGTATAGGTGCTCCACTTCTGGTACTTGTCGATGAACCAGTCGATGTGCTTGCGCCAGACGGGGCCGTGCAGCGGGCAGATCATGGCAATCTCCAGCTTAGCGGCCTTTTTCAGCAGCGCCTGCACCTGGGTGCCGTACTTGCCGACGATGTTGGTGTAGTAACGGCGGGCGTCGTCCAGGTATTCCGTCTCGAAATTGACCTCGTCGGCAAAGAGGTTGCCGTTCAGCGCGCCGAAGGTGCCGAAGGCGTCGGCGGAGAACAGGACCTTGTCCGTGGTGTCATAGGACACCATGGCCTCGGGCCAGTGCACCATCGGGGCCATCACGAAGGCGTAGGTGTGCCTGCCGGTGCAGAGGGTGTCCATCTCCTTGACCACGGTGACGCGGCTGTCGATGTCGAAGGTAAAGTAGTTTTTGATCATGGCCAGCGCCTTGGCGTTGGTGTAGATCTTCACATCAGGGTAGCGCAGCACCAGCTCGCTCATCGTGGCGCAGTGGTCCGGCTCCATGTGGTTGACCACCAGGTAATCGAGGGGCCGCCCGTTCAGCACGTGGGCCAGGTTCTCGAAGAACACCTCGCTGACGCTCCTGTCCACGGTGTCAAACAGCACGGTCTGCTCGTCCAGCACCAGATAGGCGTTGTAGGAGACGCCGTTCGGGATGGGATAGACGTTCTCAAAAAGCGCCAGTCGACGGTCGCTGCCGCCCACCCAGTACATATCCTGTGTTATCTGCTTTACGCAATGCACGATACCGCTCCTCCTTCTTCCGGCCGGGCTTGGAAAACATCGGCCAGAATGCATATTCATGCCAAGATTATAACATATAAAAACCCGCTTGGCAATATGGCCGGGGCGGGTTTGATCAGGAGAATGACACCGTGAGGTCGATGTCCAGCCGCGCGCTGCTGTAGTGCGCGGGCCAGTCGAAGGTCGTCCAGCTGGGAACGGTGGGGAAGAGGGCCGCCGCGGATTCCGCGAAGCCGAAGGGATCGCAGCCAAGCCGCTGGCAGTCCCGTACCAGGCGGGAGATGTCGCCCGTGATCGAGGCCTCGAGGTTGTTCACGTCCGCAAGGCCGTCCGGCGCGCGCAGGCGCAGGGAAAGGGAGAGCGCAAGGCCGTCCCCGTCGATGGTTGCCCTCGGGTGGGGCTTTCCTTCGGCGATCAGCTCGACCGTCCCGTCGCGCCATTCGCAGGGCAGGACGTCGGTCTGGCCGCGAATGAGGTTTAAAAGCCGCGTATCCCGGCTGGACAGCGCCCGGACGAACCGGCCGCCGACAAACAGCGCCGCGCCGGGGAAGCGCTGCCGCATGGCGGAGGCCGTCACCCTTGACGCGGGGGCTTCTTCGTCGCCGCTGTCAGACGTTTCACCCCATATGGCGACGGGATCGCCGTATATCCCGCAGAAGGCATAACAGACGTCCGCCAGGCATACGTCCGGGATAAAGCCCTGCCGGGCGTATTGGGACAGCATGGCGCGAATCTCGGTGGACAGGCGGCTGCCGATAACGGTCTCACCGGCCTCCAGGAATTCCCCTGCATTCCCGCTGCAGATCACGAACCGGGCGTTCGCGTACAGGTGCGGGGTGTCCGCAACCTCGTTCAGAAGCCCCGCAAACGAGGGCAGCGACGCAAGCGCACCGGAGGCGACGATCATCTCGATGTGGCTCAGGTTGATCCTTCGCGGCGTGGCCCATTGCAGCGCGTCCAGCGCCTGCGACCAGGAGGGGGCCCAGACGGAGAAGGTCAGGTAGGGGTTGCTTCCGGAGCCTCCCTCGTCGTCCTTCCCGCCGCCCTTGCCGATCTTCGGCACCCGTGCGGTCAGCGTCAGGCCGCCATTATCCCCCCGGTCCAGGGCCAGCACCAGTACGTAAGCCTGGTTTTCCACCTCTCCGGTTTCCTGGCAGCCGCACAACGGCAGGCACAGCGAAACGATCAGCGCGGCCAGCGTCAGCCTTCGCACGGCCGTTCACCCCCTTTGGAATCGCGCAGAACGATCATGGCGACCGGAATCGCCGCCGCGCAGAAGAGCCAGGGCGCAAGGCGATCCATGAAGGGACGGGAGAGGCCGGAGGTCGCGCAAGCCGCGCTCGCCAGCACGACGATGGCCCCGCACGCGCGCCCGTTCAGCGCGGGAAACGCCCTTTGCATCAGTGCCGAGGCCGCGAAGCATTCGCAGGCCAGCAGGTGCAGCGCACCGATGAAAAAAGCCAGGATCATCGGCAGCTGCAAATACAGCGGCGCGCGCCCATTGGTCAGTAGGGCATCCAGCCGGGCAAGCCAGGACGCGGCGTATACGCCGGTGGGCGTCATCATCAGGCGGAGGATGAGCAGCACCGCCGATACTGCGGCGGCCAAGGCGATCCACGCGGCGGAACGACGCGATTCGGTTTTGCCTGCGTCCATGCTTCGGGCGAGCAGTATCGCCGTGGCGGGCACAAACCAGCCCGAGGTCCGCGCGCCGCCGGCGACGATCTCCCGCCAGCCGTTTCCGAGCAGGGGATGCAGCCACATCGCGTGGTAATGGCGCATTTGCAGCAGGATCACCACCAGCATGAGGAGGGGAAAGACCCTGGCCCAGAGCGCGGCGGCGTAGCCAATGGCGTCCCCGTTGCGCCACACGCACCACAGCGTCGCCAGCGCGACGGGCAGGATCAGCGCCAGGTCGGGCACGTGGTCCAGCGAGAGGTAGACCGATACGCGCGTGACGATGGAAAATACCTGCGCGGCGTCCAGCGCAGTTACCACGGCCAGCGGAAGCAGCAGCGGCTTTGCCGGTCGCTTCCCGCGGATGGCGTCGAGGCAGAGCAGGTAGGGGATGGCGGGAAGCGCCCCCAGCAGCGCAGAGATCCAGGCGCCGTTGTGGATCGTGTTGGCGTCCAGCGCCAGATCGATGAATGTTCGGGCGGCTGCGGCGGCAAGCGCCGCCGAAAGTGCAGCCGTTCGGGAAATGCCGAGCTTCAAGCCATCATCCTCCCTGCCCGCGGCCCTTGCCGCCGCGGGCAAAATACATCGGCCTGCGCTGCATCCAAATCGGCAGCCGCACCAGCAGATCGGGGTTGTGGGGCTTCGACGGCGCGACAGGGGCCATGTAGGGAAAGCCGAAGGACTTCATGCCGCAAAGCCCGACGCCCAGTACAAAGGCGGCGAGGCAGAACCCGTACAGCCCCAGTGCCGCGCCGCAGGCGATGACGAACAGGCGGCAGATCACGAGGCCGATGCCGAAGCCGTAATCCGGAATGGCGTAGTTGCCGAGCCCGGTGATGGCGACGATGATGATCAGTATCGGGCTGATGATCGATGCCGAGACCGCCGCCTGGCCGAGGATCAGCGCCCCGACGATGCCCAGCGCCGAGCCGATCTGCTGGGGAATGCGGGTGCCCGCCTCGTTGATGAGGTAGAATGAGAACTCCATGATCAGGATCTCGACCAGTATGGGGAAGGGGACGTTGGCGCGGGCCTCCGCGATGGAGCTCAGCAGGCTAAGCGGCAGCAGGTGCATATGGTAATCGGTCAGCGCGATGTAGAGACCGGGGAGAAACACCGAGATCAGCATGCCGATGATCCTTATTACCCGCAGGAAGGTGCCATACTGCCACCGGGAAAAGGAGTCGTCCGAGGCGTGCAGCTGATGAAACAGCGTCACCGGCGCGATCAGGGCGTAGGGGGAGTTTTCCGCCAGCATGACCACCTGCCCGTCCATCACGCAGGAGGCCGCCCGGTCGGGGCGCTCGGTTTGAAGCATCTGGGGCAGCAGAGCCCAGGGCTGGTCCTCGATGTGCTGTTGAACAGCGCCCAGCCCCTGTACCGTCACGGCGTCAATGCCCTTCAGACGCCTGCGCACGGCGTCGACGACTTCTCCATCCGCCACGTCCATGAGGTAGACCATCGTCACCTGTGTTGGCACGAGCGTGCCTACAGTGATGCACTCCGTGATCAGCCCGGCGGCGGGCACGTAGCGGCGCATCAATGTCATGTTGGTGCGCAGGCTCTCCACGAAGCCCTCCTGGGCGCCGATGACCACCGATTCGTTGGTCGTCCGGTTGACCTGCCGGGCGGGATAGCCCCGGGTCTCCATCAGAACGGCCTCGTCGCAGCCATCGATCAGCACTGCCGTCATGCCGCTGACCACGGCGTCTAATATCTTACAAACCCGCTGCTCCGACTCGCACTGGGCAATTTCCAGAACGTTTTCCATCAGGAAGGCGGCGTCGATGGCCTTCCCGCAGGTGGCCGGACGGGTCACGCAGGCCCGCAGTATGAAATCGCTGATCTTCCGGTCGTCCGCCATGCCTTCGATGTAGAGCACGCACAGGCGCGTATCGGCGCAATTGACAAACCTGAACTGGGCGTCGGTATTGACGTCGCTGTACAAAAGCGTCCTGAAGATCGACACGTTCCCATCCAGCGAGGACGTCAGCTCCGTTCTTTTCAACGTGTACTCCACGCAGACACCTCCCCGCATACCTGCAAGCAGTATGCCCGGCCGGAGAGGAATACATGCGCGCGAAGCAACAGGCGGCGCGAACCCGAGGGGATTCGCGCCGCCTGAAAGATAATATTATCGGCCCGCCTCCAGCATGTTTTCCGGCAGGGTGGAGGTCAGGGTAATGACCGTGATTTCCGGGGGATTAAAGAGCCTGAACGGCATCAGGGGCACGATGCCGTTGGTGGAAAGCCCCCGGCTGATGTAGATTTGCGCTTCGCCGACATCGGACAGGCCGCTGACGCGCTGCTGCTCCGGGAACCAGCCGCCCCTGGGCAGCGTCTTGTCGGGCACGTAGAACGCGCCGAGGAAGGGGAGCCGCCACACGCCGCCGCAGTAGTGCCCCGCGAGGATCAGCTCAGGCGACGACAGGAACCGCTCGGTGCCCGTGCTGTGATCCTCGGAGGTGTAGATAAAGGATTCCGCGGGAATCTCGTGGGCCAGGGAGATGTGGATGTCCGAGGCGCTCATGGTCCGCTGGGCGTCGTACAGCTTCTGCGCAAGCCTGGCCCTGTAGGTGGTGATGGGCAGGTGGGTGTAGTCCTCCGTGATGCCGGAGCGCACGCCGTCCTCCTCCTGCTCAGTCTGGTCCTGCCAGGTGGCCAGCGTGCTGATGGTCTCCAGGTTCAGCATCGTAGCCGGGGAAACCCACAGCGTCGATCGCTTGACCGGAATGCTCACCGGGGCGTCGACATAGTTGGCCCCGCGCTCGATCGCGCCGAGGATCCAATCTTCCAGGATCAGTTGAGAGAGCACGCCCTCCGTGCCGCGGGCGCTGTTCAGGTAGGGGCCGGGGTCGGAATCCCCGCAGATGAAATAGACCTTCTCCGGGTTCCTGAGCCCCTCCAGGAATTCCCAGAAGGGCTGGGGATTGCCGCCCTTGCCGACCATGTCGCCAAGGCAGAATATGGCGTCGTATTTGATGCCGTTCAGGGTCCTCAGCAGCAGGCTCTGGCTGTCGCCAAAGCGCCGACCGTTCAAATCCGAAAGCACGACGATGCGGTAGCCCTCCATGTCGTCGGGCAGGCCCACCACGGTCACCCTCTGTTCGGTGATGGTCAGGTTGCTGTTGTTCAGCATGACGCCCACCGCCAGAAGCGCCACCGCGGCCAACAGGATCAGCGGCCAGAACCGGATGTCCCGCCCGAACACGCGGATGGGGCGGAAGAGCCCCTCGGTGCTGGAGGCGCTCATCCATTCAAACAGCGTGCGACGGGGCCTGCGCTTCCTGCGCGCCTTTTTCTTTTTCTTCGGCGCGACCTCCGGGAAGGCGGCGCTGTCCTTTTTCGGCCGCTTCTTTTTCTTCCGGGGCTGCGCTTCCTGTGATTCCTGCGCTTCCTGCCCGTCGTCCTTCTTCTTTGCCTTTACGATGGGGACCCGCGCGTCCGTCCGCTTTCTGCGGGGCAGGCGGATCTCTGCGTCGTCGCCATACTGGGTGGATTCATCGCGCAAGACATCGTCCGAAGCCCGGTCGTCGGGCTTCGGTATGGGAATGATGGTCTTTTTCGATCTCTTTTGTCGCTCTGAATCCGGCATTGCTGCGCTCCTGTTTACAAGATACCTCACTCTATTATAGTTTCTTTTCGGGACACTGGCAAGTCGAGATGATGGGAATTATAATAAGAACTGGTAAACAAAAGCCGGTAGAAATTCACATTTTTGCAGGTATGTGCTATAATCAGTTGACAATTCCCGAACAGGATATGCGCTCGCGGGAGGTGGATGCGTTGGCCAGGGCCAGGACGATATTCGTATGTAGCGCGTGCGGCTACGAAACGCCGAAGTGGATGGGAAAATGCCCGGATTGCGGCAGCTGGAACACGCTCGTGGAACAGGAAGCGATGCCTGCCCTAAAGCAGGAGGAGAAAAAGCTGAAGCGCGCGCCTGGCAGCGGCGCCCAGGCGGTGCTGGTGGACGACATTCCCGACGAGGCCATGGCCCGCCGCACCACCGGCATCGCCGAGCTTGACCGGGTGCTGGGCGGCGGTGTCGTGGACGGCTCGCTGGTGCTGGTAGGCGGCGACCCCGGCATCGGCAAATCCACGCTGCTGACCCAGCTCTGTGCCAACATGTCCGGCGACGGCGCATGCGTGCTGTACGTCTCCGGCGAGGAATCCAGCCGGCAGATCAAGATGCGGGCGAAGCGGTTGGGGGTGTCCGGCGGCGGGTTTTACGTGCTGCCTGAGAACGACATGAACACCGTGGAGAAACGGATGCAGGAGTTGTCTCCCGGAGTGATGATCGTCGATTCCATACAGACGATGTACCGACCGGAGATGGCCAGCGCCCCCGGCAGCGTCTCCCAGGTACGGGAGTGTGCGTCGATGCTGATGCACCTGGCCAAGCAAAGCGGATGCAGCGTCTTCCTCGTGGGCCACGTCACCAAGGAGGGTGCCATCGCAGGGCCGCGCATACTGGAGCACATGGTGGACGCGGTGCTGTACTTCGAGGGCGACCGACAGCACCAGTACCGGCTGCTCCGGGCGGTCAAGAACCGCTTCGGCTCGGTCAACGAGCTGGGCATGTTTGAGATGACCGACCGGGGCATGCGCGAGGTGGAGAACGCCAGCGAGGCGCTGCTCTCCGAGCGCGCCCATGACGCCAGCGGCTGCGTGGTGATGTGCGCGATGGAGGGTTCGCGGCCGCTGCTCACCGACGTCCAGGCGCTGGTGGCCACTACGGCCTTCGGCAATCCCCGCCGCATGGCCAGCGGCGTCGATCAGGGCAGGCTCGCCCTGTTGCTGGCGGTGCTGGAAAAGCGGGTGGGCCTGCGCATGTACGACCAGGACGTGTACATCAACATCGCCGGCGGCATGTCGCTGACTGAGCCCGCGGCGGACCTGGCGCTGTGCGCCGCCGTCGCCTCGTCCCACCGGAACCGCAGTATCCCCGGAAACTGGGCGGTGATGGGGGAAGTGGGCCTTGCCGGCGAGGTCAGGGCCATCGGCCAGGCGGAGCGGCGGGTCGTGGAGTGTGCACGACTGGGCTTCGATCACGTCATCCTTCCAAAGTACAACCTGCGAAATCTCCGCGTTCCTGAGGGCTTACAGGCCGTCGGCGTGGAGACGGTGGCCCAGGCGGTGGTCGAGCTGGGGCTGCACAGGCAGGAGCATTGAGAAGCATCAGTTTATGATGCGTTAACATCAAAAAGCTATAATAGAGGAAACGAAGGGGGAGGCGCGATCTTGTTCGGCTACATCGTTACCTATCCGGACGCGCTTCCCGAAGCGCGACAGCAGCGCTTCAAGGCGATGTACTGCGGCCTGTGCCGGAACCTGCGCAAACGACACGGCTTTCTGACCACCACGACGCTCAGCTACGACCTGACGTTTCTTGCGCTGCTGCTGAACGCCCTCTACGAGCCCGGGGAGCGCACCGACCGGGAACGCTGCATCGCCAACCCGGCAAAGCAGCACGACTACGTGTTGACGCCCGTAATGGACTATGTGGCGGACATGAACATCGCGCTGGCCTATCACAAGTGCCGGGACGACTGGTACGACGACAAGAACCCCCTGTCCGCTGGCGAAGCCGCGCTGTTGCGCAAGGCCTATCGAACCGTTGAAAAGGCCTGCCCGGAGCGCTGTGCCGCCATAGAGAACTGGCTTCGCCAGATCCACGAATGGGAAAGGGACGACGTCCAGCAGATCGACCTGCCCGTCAACGCCACCGGGCGGATGCTCGCGGAGCTGTTTGTCTGGCCGGAGCAGGAGATGTTTGCCGACGAGCTGCGGGCGATCGGCGACGGGCTGGGGCGCTTCGTCTACTTCATGGACGCCTATGACGACCTGCCCAGGGACGTGCGCAAGGGCAATTACAACCCACTGAAGCCCCTTCGGGACAGGGAGGACTACGAGCAGCTGTGCAAGGCGGCGCTGATGGCGATGATCGCCGATGCCGCCGATGCCTTTGAGCGATTGCCCATACTGCTGGACGCGGACATCATTCGCAATGTACTGTACTCCGGGGTGTGGAGCAAGTATGCGATTCTGCAAAACAAGCGGAACGCAAACAATAAAGGAGCTTGATGATGCAGGATCCCTATCGCATATTGGGCGTTTCGCCCCAGGCTACCGACGACGAGGTCAAGAAGGCCTACCGTGCGCTGGCCAAGAGATACCATCCGGATGTAAACAACGGCTCCCCGGACGCCGAGGCCAGGATGAAAGAGGTCAACGAGGCCTATTCCACGATCATGAAGTGGCGCAGGGAAGGCACAGGCGCTTCCGGCTACAGCGGAAGCCATGCCGGGGGCCAGGGATACGGGGGCGAGGCTTACGGCAGCGCCAATCCCCACATGCAGGCGGCTCGGAACTACATTCGCGCGGGTCACTTCCAGGAGGCCATGCACATCCTGGAGACCGTCATGGAGCGCAATGCCGAATGGTATTACCTGTGCGGCGAGGCCAGCCTGGGCCTTGGCAACCGCGTGGCGGCCCTGAATTACGCCCGCCAGGCCGTGAGCATGAACCCCAACAACTTTGAATACCGGGCGCTGCTGAGCCGCCTGGAGGGCGGCGCGCAATATTACCAGACCGGCAGCGCGGGGCGGCGCTTCTCGATGCCGACGGTGCTGTGCGGCAGCCCGCTGCTGGGCTGCTGTGTGCTGAACCTGCTGTGCAACTGCTGCGGCGGCGGCACGGGTGGCGGCTACTACGGCAGATACCGGTAATCCGCAGAGCCATTATTGAAACGGGAGGGCTGTGTATGTCCATACTGCAAAAGATCAGGGCGGGCCTGCAAAAATTCATGGCCGGGCGTCGCGGCGCGGACGAGCTGTCCATGGCGCTGCTGATCCTTGGCGTGGTGCTGTCTTTGCTCAGCAGCGTCCTTCATTCGGGTTTACTGTACCTGCTGAGCCTCGCCGTTTACATCTTCGCGCTATTTCGCATGTTTTCCCGCAATATCGAAAGGCGCTACGCGGAAAACGCCGCGTTTTTAAAGCTGTGGCGCGGGAATTCCTCCTCCGTCAGGCAGTTCTTCAACCGATTGAAGAACATGAAGAAGTACAAGTATTTCAAGTGCCCGGAGTGCAAGTCCCGGCTGCGTCTGCCCAGGGGCGTCGGCGAAGTGACGGTGACCTGCGGCAAGTGCCACCATGCGTTCAAGGAAAAGGCGTAAGGATGTGATTCTATGAAGCAGCATATCGATACCGCGCCGATCTGGGAGGTCTACCGACAGGACTGCGAATGCCCGCTGTGTCTGCTGCACGCGAAGGCCGAAGCGGCCAACGTGGGCTATTTCCTCGGGGAATCGGTGATGGAGCCCAGCCAGCGCATCGAAGTCAACGAGAAGGGCTTCTGCGCCGGGCATTTCAAACAGATGTACGACGCCGGCAACCGCCTGGGGCTCGCGTTGATGACCCATACCTATATGAAGCAGACCATGAAGCGGCTGGAAGGCATCGCCGCCCAGGCCAGGGACGCCGCCGCCAGCGAGGCTGGCAAGCCCATCTTCAAGCGCTTCGGCGGCTCGAAGGGCGCAGGCTTTGCGGAGCCGGTGAACGCGCTGAGGGACATCGAAGGCACTTGCCTGGTCTGCGAACGCATCCGAGAGAACATGGAGCGCTACATGTATACCGTTCTGTACATGTACAAGCACGAATCGGAATTTCCGGAGCTGTTCGCGCGTTCCAAGGGCATGTGCCTGACGCACTACGCTCAGGCGCTGGAGATGGCGCCCAAACACCTTTCCGGCGACAGCCTGAAGCAGTTCGTCGATACGCTGACCGATCTTGAGCAGAAGAGCTTTGAACGGCTCGAGGGCGAGCTCGCCTGGTTTACCGCCAAGTTTGATTATCGCAACCAGGACAAGCCCTGGGGCAACAGCCGCGACGCGGTCAAGCGCTCTGTGAACAAGCTGTGCCATCAGGTGGTCGAGGATTGAACGTTATTATTGTTAAGAATGGGGGAACAGGGCAGTGGCGAAGATTTGCGTGCTCGATGAAAACAAGCTGTGCGACGAATGCGGCGAGTGCAACGTCTGCGACCTCGATCCCAACAAGATATGTGACAACTGCATGAAGTGCCTCAAGACCGGCGCGGACTACGCGGCCATCGAGATCGACGAGATCATCGACGACGGCGCGGCGGAATACGACCAGCTGCGGCAGGATCTGATGGGTACCGGCGACGGGGAGGAGCCGTTTGAGTGCTTTAGGAAATGACGGGGCATCCATACATCTATGCGCAAAAGGCAGCTTTTGCGAAAAGATGCTGCGCATCTCAGGCCCGCCGAAGGCGGGTTTCGCAAAAGCTGGGCATATTTCGACTGTATGGTCGTTTGAATGGGTATAAAAGATGCTGCGCATCTCAAGCCCGCCATAAGGCGGGTTTCGCAAAAGCCGGGCATATTACGACTGGACGGTCGTTTGAATGGGTATAAAAGATGCTGCGCATCTCGTGCCCGCCATAAGGCGGATTTCGAAAAAAGCCGGGCATATTACAAATGGACGGTCGTTTGAATGGGTATAAAAGATGCTGCGCATCTCGAGCCCGCCATAAGGCGGGTTTCGTAAAAGCCGGGCATATTACGGACTGAACAGACGCTTGAGCAAAAGAATCCAGCTTACTTCTTCAGGAGGAACCTCACAATGTCAAACTTCGCCGAGCAACGCGCCAGGTCGCTTCAGCTGCACGTTCGTGAGATGCTTCGGGAGCTTCCTGACGTCTGCTTCGATTTTGTCAACGCCATCGATTCGACGACCCAGCCCCTGACCAGGTATGCCTATGTCTCCGATTTAAAGCTGTTCTTTGGATTTCTGACCCAGGAGCTTCCAAAATTCGCGGACAAAGCGCCGGTTGCGCTGGAGGCTTCGGATCTCGGAAAGGTCACTTCAAGGGACATCTACATGTATATGGACTATCTCTCCCTGTACATACGCGACGATGTCGAAATCACCAATCAGGAAATGGGAAAATTGCGCAAAATTTCATCTTTACGTAGTTTTTACAAATTTCTGTACAAAAATGGCTATATCGATTCCGATCCCGCCGCGCTGGTGGACATGCCCAAGCGGCACCAGAAGCCCATCATCCGGCTGGAAATCGACGAAGTCGCACGCATGCTGGACCTGGTGGAAAACGGCGAGCTGCAAACCGAGCACCAGAAGAAGTACAACGAGCATACCCGGGCCCGGGATCTGGCGATACTGACGCTGTTTCTGGGCACCGGCATCCGCGTCAGCGAACTGGTGGGCATCAACATGGACGACCTCGACTTTTCCATCAACGGCTTCCTGGTGACCCGTAAGGGAGGCAACCAGGCCATACTGTACTTCCCGGACGAGGTCGCAAGGGTGCTTCAGGATTACCTGAAGGCGCGCAAAGAGATGACGCCCGCGCCCGGACACGAGGAGGCGCTGTTCCTGTCGCTGCAAAACCGGCGCATCTCCGTGCGCGCCGTGCAGAACATGGTCAAGAAATACGCTTCGCTGGCTGCGCCCCTGAAGAAAAAGCTCAGCCCCCACAAGCTGCGCAGCACCTTCGGCACCAATCTGTACCATGAAACCGGCGATATCTACCTGGTGGCCGACGTGCTGGGACACAGCGACGTGAACACCACCCGCAGGCACTATGCCGCCATGACGGACGATCGCAGGCGCCTGGCCGCGCAGATGGTCCATTTGCGGGACAAGCCCGCGGACGAAGGTGACGGCGAAGAGTCCTGAAAGCCGCCTGTTAAAATGAAGATGCATTTTAACAGGCGGCTTTATTTCTATATCCTGATATTGTGCTGTTTGATTTCCCCGGTGGCCAGCGCGTCGCAGCGATTGTTGTATGGATTGTCGGCGTGACCCTTGACCTTGATCCACTCGATTTTATGGACAGAAGTGTATTTCAGCAGCTCCTGCCAGAGGTCCTTGTTTTCCACGGGCTTCTTGTCGCTCTTGATCCAGCTTCGGCGCTGCCAGCCGTCCAGCCAATGCTTCTGAAAAGCGTTGACCAGATAGGCGCTGTCCGAGTAGACGCTGACCTCGCAGGGTTCCTTCAGCCTGGAGAGCGCCTGTATGGGCGCCGTCAATTCCATGCGGTTGTTGGTGGTATGGGCCTCATAGCCGGAAATCTCCAGCTTCTTGTCCCTGTACATCAGTATCGCGCCCCAGCCGCCCGGACCTGGATTGCCGGAGCAGGCGCCGTCCGTATAGATGATGACCTTTTTCAATGTTGTTCCTTCCCGGCGTCCGCGCGCGCGAAGGCGTCGAATATGGCCTGCGCGTTTTCGCCCTGGATTTCGAGATACCTGTCGAAGCCCTCGTCCTCGGTATGGGTCGAGAGCACGTCGATGGCCGCGACGGCGTATCCGGCGGTCTCCAGCGCGGCTTTCAATGCCTGCGGGGCCTGCTTTTCGATCAGGATCACCTCAACGTCGGCCGATCCGAGCCGTTCCAGCCAGGCGGCGAGCTCGTTGTCGCCGAAGTCGGTGCCGGTCTCCCGTTCGATCCATTCGCCGATCTCCAGCCCATAGTCCCTGGTTACATAGACGAGGGTTTCGCTCATTAGCGCCACGCGCCGACCGCTGAAATCGGCGAGCTTCGCCCTGTTGGCCTCCAGCCTTTCGTTCAGCGCCTCGATCGCCGCCTTCGCGTTGGCGACGTACTGCTCCGAATATGCAGGGTCCAGCGAGACCATCGTCGCGGAGATGCTCTCCACGATCTGCGTCGCGCCGGCTAGAGACATGTACAGGTGCGGGTTCGGTCCCTGAAGATGGGACTGGGATTCGCCGTCCGCCTGCTGGTCCTGATTATATAACTCAAGGTTGTACAGCACCGCGGATACCGCCGGTCCGCTTTCGCCCCAGCCGAACAGGGCGCTTTCAAAGCTCTCGAGTCCCCGTCCGCCGGCGATGACGGCGTCCGCGCCGCGGGCCAGCAGCGCCACGTCCCAGTCGGAGAGCTGGTAGGCGCGCAGACAGCCGTCCTGGGGCTGCACCAGACAGTGCAGCGCCGCGTCAGGCACGTCCCGCATGACCGCACTCGTCAGCGCGTAGATGGGATAGAACGTGGCGTAGACCGAGATCGGTCCGTCCTCGTCCTGCACCAGCGGCTTGCAGCCGGCCAGCGCCGAAGCGAGGATGAGCAGTATCAGCGCCACGGTAGCAGCTCGGCGCAAGCGGGTCACTTCCTTCTTCCTGGAATTGTGGCGGTGCGGGCGTCGCCACTACATCCTGTGATTGAAAGCCTCGTTTCCGAATCGCTCGACGATGGCGCACTGCATCTGCGCCGCCAGAGTTTGGGCGTTTTCTCCTTCCGCCTCCAGCCAGACGACCCTGGGGTCGCGCCGGAACCAGGTCAGCTGGCGCTTGGCCAGGTTCCGCGAGGCCTTCTTCGTCAGGTATACGGCGAATTCCATGGTGATCTGCCCCCGAAGCGCTTCGGCGATCTCCTTGTAGCCGATGGCCTGCAGGGCCGTGGGATGCCGTTTCTCGCCGGCCATCAGCGTGCGCACCTCATCAACCAGGCCGTTCTCAAGCATGGCGTCCACCCGCGCGTCGATGCGTCGGTACAGCGCCTCCCTTGGCCAGTAGAGGGCGAAGATGATTTCACGATAGTCCCCTTCGCGCTGGCGGTCCAGGCGGCTGTGCTCCGACAGGCTCATGCCCGTCAGCCGATAGATTTCGATGGCCCGGCTCACCCGGCGCACGTCGTTCTCGTGGAGCCTTTCGGCGGATTCCGGGTCGATGTCGCGGAGCGTTTCGTGCAGCCGCCGCCGGCCCTCCGGCGTTTCCCCCATTTCCATCAGCCGGCGGTGCATGGCCTCGTCGCTGCGCCGGCTGGAAAAGCTCATGGGGCGCGTGACGGCGTCGATGTACAGCCCGGTGCCGCCGCACAGCACGGGCACGCGTCCCCGGGCGGCGATGCCGGCGATGCACGCCTTGGCGTCCTCCCTGTAGGCGTCGGCGGAATAGCCGCTGGCGGGGTCCACGCAACCTATCAGGTGGTGCGGCACGCCGTCCATTTCCGCTTCTGTGGGCGCGGCAGAGAGGATTCCCATGCCGGAATAGATCTGCATGGAATCAGCGGAGATCACCTCGCCGCCGATCCGTTTGCACAGCGCCACCGCGCAGGCAGTCTTGCCGGAGGCCGTCGGGCCGGCGATCACCGGCAGAATCAGCTTTTCCATAGTCGGCCTCACTGTATGCGCTTGAACATCTTTTCAAGCTCCCGTCGGGTGATGACCTTCATCACGGGCCTGCCGTGGGGGCAGGTCGGCGGCGCGCCGGTCTCCAGCATCTGGCGCACCAGCGCCTCGATCTCGTCCCGGCTCAGCGGGTCGCCGCCCTTGACGGCGCTCTTGCAGGCCATCTGCATGACCTCGGCCCGGCGCAAATCGACGGTGGCGCTGCGAACCCGGTTCAGCGCGTTCACGGTGTCCATGAAGGCCGGCTTCAGT
>JAZSAA010000180.1:0-3940 GCA_045601625.1 Clostridia bacterium
CTGCTGCTGGGCTTTGAAAAGCCGGAGAAGGGCGCGGTGTACTACGACGGGCGCGACCTGGACACCATCGACCCCCGGTCGCTGCGCCGCAGGATGGGCGTGGTGACCCAGGACGGCCAGCTGTTCCAGGGGGACATCTTCTCCAACATCACCATCTCCGCGCCCCAGCTGACCCTGGACGAGGCCTGGGAGGCGGCGGAGCTGGCCGGCATCGCCGACGACATCCGGGACATGCCCATGGGCATGCAGACCATGATCTCCGAGGGCCAGGGCGGCATCTCCGGCGGCCAGAAGCAGCGCATCATGATCGCCCGGGCCGTGGCCCCCAAGCCGAAGATACTGATCTTCGACGAGGCCACCAGCGCCCTGGACAACGTGACCCAGAAGCAGGTTTCCGACGCGCTGGACGCGCTGAAGTGCACCCGCATCGTCATCGCCCACCGCCTCTCCACCATCCGCCACTGCGACCGTATCCTGCTGCTGGACGGCGGAAGGATCGCCGAACAGGGCACCTACGAGGAATTGATCGAAAAGAAGGGCATGTTCGCCGACCTCGTGGCGCGGCAGCGGCTGGAGAACGAGGAATGACGGATTGTGAATCAGGGATTGGCGCCCGGGCCGACGAACACAACGGGACGTTTCTGTTATGTGGACATAAAATGTATTCGAAAAATGCTTGTATTTACGCAGTAAATGGATTACAATGGTTCTACAAGCTATTGATTGGAGGAACGCGTATGAAGAGTTTTAAGCGTATACTGGCCGTGCTGTTGGCTGTGCTGTTGCTCTGTGGCACGATGAGCGCCCTTGCGGACGTCAGGCAGGCCCAGGGAGCGGCCCGCGCCGCCGGCAATGCCGATGAAGAGGCCCCCATGAAGATCACCGGCTCCTACACGTTGAATGTCGGGGAGAGGAAACAGATCATCCGCAGCCAAAGCAGCAGTACAGGGCGCTTCGACGTCACATTGACCTGCAGCGACCCCAATATCGTCGAGATCGTAAGCAAGCGTGTTATCCGCGCGCTCGCCCCGGGCAAGTGCATCGTCACCGCGACAATCGTCTTCGATTGGCGCAAGGATAAGCCGAAGGTGCAGAATTATGAAATCACCGTCACCGGCGGGCCCGTGCTTACAGCGAACGGGAAAAAGGTGGAGGACGACGAGGTCATACGGCTGAAGGTCGGCAAACCCCTGATGCTGGCGGTCAAGGACCTCAGAGCCCTCAAGATCAAGTCCTGGTCCTCCAGTAACCCCAGGAAGCTCATGATTGTGACAAGGAAAGCGATTTGCAACATCCTTCCCCTGAGGCCGGGCAACTGCACCGTCACAGTCAAGCTGGACAGCGGCAAGAAGCTCAAATGCAAGGTCCGCGTCATAGCATAAGGGTTTGTTTCCAAAGTCGAAGTGTTTGCAGAGAACCGTGAACGCGCAAGGGACGGATCCTTTGTTTCATACAAAGGAGCCGGCCCCCGTTATCGGCAAACCGATTTTGCTGATTTATGCCTCTTCCTTGGCTTCGGCAGCTTCCTTGGCCTTCTTCTCGGCGGCCTCGACCTCCTTGGCGATGACGTCGGCGTCGTAGCGGATGACGACCACGTTGTACTTCACCAGCATGTGGTCCAGGATGCCCTCGTCGGTCTCGTCGACCATCATGATCAGGGCCAGGTCGCCCTCCTCCAGCTTCTGGGCCGCCTGCTCGATCAGGGTCTTGCTGTCGGCCCTGTTGTCGGAGTCCGCAGCCTTGCCCAGCAGGGCGCCGGCGGCGCCGCCCACCAGCATGCCGAGGGGGCCGCTGAGGATGCCGATCAGGCCGCCGATCAGGCCGCCCTTCACGGTGTCCTTGGACTTGAGGTTGTCGGAGGTGAAGTTGTTGCAGAGCTTGAGCTCGCCGTCCTGGCGCTTCACCAGGGACATCTGGAGGATGTTGGTGCCGTTGATCTCGGGGGTCTCGGACAGGGCGGTCATGGCCTCGCGGGCCTCGGCTTCGGAAGCAAACATTGCGCCTACGATATTGTACATGTGACATACTCCCTTTCAAATAAAGTTGGTGAAAGTACACCCTTGATTATGATTATATAAAAAATATGCCAATTGGTCAACCATAAAGAGGCAATTTTGGCAGTTTTTTTAGCGGCAGCGACGGGGACAGGGAAACGGCCTGGGTGTTTTTTCATAAATTGCGTTGCATTTATTGGCGTTTGATCGTATAATGGCATAAAGCGAAACAGAAAAGAAGCGATAAAGTGATCAAAAGATTCTTCTTTCCGGTGATTGACCGGGAGGTTCAAAAACTGCTCGATGAGGACAGCACGAAGAACATCGAGTATATTTCCCTTGTTACAGCCCTGTTCGAGACGCTGTCGCTGATCTTCTATGCCCTGTCCCGGAAGGCCTTCGGAACAGAGGACTGGATCGGCATGGGCAGCGTCATGTTTTGCGCCGTCACCTGCTTCTGCGGGTTCTTCATCTCCCGCCGGCTGCTGCGCAAGGCGGCCCCCGGCCATGGGCGGGTCATCGCGTTCAACACGGCCTACTACGTCCTGCTGTCGGCGTGGACGATCTGGACCTCGTACCGCCAGTACCATCGCGGGGAGCAGATACTGACCTTCTACACCGTGGAAATGATGCTGGTGTGCTTTGTGGCGCTGAGGCCGTGGCTGAGCACGATGCTCACGGCGGGGGTCTATGCCATCCTCTACGGGACGCTCTGGCGCGTGGACGGGGCCGTGGGCATCAACACGCTCAACTACGTCATACTCGCCCTGGTTTCGATCATCGGCGTGACGGTGCGCTATCACTCGCTGATCCGGATGGCGGAGGCGACCGTCCACCTGCAAAAGGTGAAGGATTCCGAGGTCCAGGACAAGATGAACATACTGCAATCCATCGCCGATATCTACGACAATGTGAATTTGATCGATTTCACCGAGAACACCGAGATGTCCGTGCGGGACAAGGGCCACGTCAAGCACGGGCTCGAGCACGGCGAGCATGTCCACACCCTGATGACCAGGGGCATCCGCGAGCGCATCATGCCGGACCAGCTGGAGCGCTTCATCGCCTATACGGACATCGCCACCGTCCGGGAGCGGCTGGTGGGCAAGAAGCTGATCAGCGCCGACTTCATCGACGTGGCGGACGGCTGGATCCGGGCGCAGTACATCCCGGTGGACGTGGACGAAAACGGCCTGCCGCTGAGGATCATATTCACCACGCGAAACGTGGACGACGAAAAGAAGCGGGAGGAATACCTGACCCGCATCGCCATGACGGACGAGCTGACCCGGCTGTACAACCGGCGCAGCTACGAGGAGGACCTGGCGGCGTACACGACGCGCCCGCTGGAAGGGGACCTGGTGCTGCTGTCCGCGGACCTGAACGGCCTGAAGGCCGTCAACGACACGCTGGGGCACCAGGCCGGGGACGAGCTGATCCGGGGCGCGTCCAACTGCCTGCTGCTGGCCATCGGGAACCGGGGAAAGGTGTACCGCACCGGCGGGGACGAGTTCATGGCCATCCTCCACACCGACGACCCGGAGGGCGTGCGCGGGGACATCGAAAGGCGCTGCGGCGAATGGCACGGCAGGTATTGCCAGGGGCTGTCCCTCTCCATCGGCTACGCCGCCCATGCCGCCCATGAGGGCCTGAGCCTGCACGAGCTGGAAAAGAAGGCCGACCACGAGATGTACCTGTCGAAGGCGAAGCATTACGAAGCGGCGGGCATTGACCGTAGGCACCGGTGAGGGGAGTTAGGTTTTAGGGGTGGCGGCCGGCGCATCGGCGCCCCTACATTGCGATGCAAATTCTGATTTATCGAGCTGAGCTCGATAAATCAGAATTTGAGTATTTAGTATTTAGTGGTTAGTATTTAGTGGTGGTGCAAATCCCTACGGGATTTGTTTGATTATAAGGAAACGGTAGAGGCTTCAACGTTTCTTGAT
>JAZSAA010000181.1:0-3809 GCA_045601625.1 Clostridia bacterium
CAGCCCGATTCCTTCTTCGCCACCATATTGCCCGCGGTGGGCAGCAACCTGCGCATGATCCAGCCGGTGAAGAGCTCGGCCATACTGACCGCGGAGAACATCGAAGCGGCGAGGAATTTCCTGATGTCCAGCGAATATTCCGCGATGGCCTCCAACCTGATCCCGGCCAGCGCCTTCTCCGTGCAGACCATCAATTTCCTCTTTATCAACACTACGCTGACGATCCCCAATTCCATCGCCAACCTGTTCCAGTACGGCAACGGCCTGTTCATACTGCCCCTGTTGGCAGGCGGTAGCCAGTTCTTTATGACCAAGATCATGAACGGCAAGCAGACCAAGGAACAGAAGGAGCTGCAGCAGGCCCAGCAGGCCGATCAGACCAACCCGATGAACAGCCCCGTGATGAAGTGGTTCTTCCCGCTGTTCTCGGTGTGGATCTGCGCTACGTCCAACGCCGCGTTCTCCATCTACTGGATGGCGGCAAACGTGATCCAGATCGTGCAGCAGATGGCCGTGAACTATTGGTTTGAGCGCCAGGACGCCAAGACCGCCGCGCTCGAGCCGGGTACCGACGAATAAGTTACTTTCAAGTAAGGAGGCAATGTGCCTTGAGATCCATTGAAGCCAGTGGCAAGACGGTAAAGGACGCCATCAGGAACGGCCTGGCCGAACTGGGATGCGATTCTGACGACGTCGATATTCAGGTAATAGAAATGGGCAGCCCCGGACTCTTTGGCATGTTCGGCAAGCCCGCGAAGGTTCGCCTGACGGTGAAGGCCGACGATCCGGCGCTGGAGATCGAGATGCCGGTGCTCTCGCTGGACGCGGGCAGCGGCCGCAAGCCCAGGCAGGAAAAGCGCAAGGCGGAGAAGCCCGCCCCCAAGGCTGAAAAGCCCGTGGAGAAGGCTGCGCCCGCTGAGGAAACGACCGCCTCCGACGAGGAGGAAGCCCCGAAGAAGAGCCGCACCCGCAGGCGCCGCCGCGGCGGCGCGAAGGGCGCCGAGGCCGTCGAGAACGCTGCCGACGAGGCGCAGGCTGCCGTGACCCCCGCCCCCATCATCGAGCACGAGCCCTTCGTGCCCACCCCCGTGGAGGAACAGTCCGAAGAGGCGAAGAAGGCCAGCGCCTTCCTGTCCGGCCTGACCGAGCGCATGGGCGTGCCGGTGGAGATCGCCCTGCAGGAGAGCCCCGAGCAGCTGCGCATGCAGATGAGCGGCGAGGGCATGAGCCTGCTGATCGGCCGCCGGGGCGAGACCCTGGACGCGCTGCAGTACCTGACCAGCCTGAACATCAACCGGGGCCGCGAGGAATACCTGCGCGTCTCCATCGACACCGAGAACTACCGCGCCAAGCGCGAGGAGGCCCTGCGCAAGCTGGCCGTCCGCATGGCGGGCCGCGCCAAGAAGAGTGGCCGCCGCGTGGCGCTGGAGCCCATGAACCCCTACGAGCGCCGCATCCTGCACTCCGCGCTGCAGGACGACCCGGACGTCACCACCCATTCCGAGGGCGAAGAGCCCTACCGCCGGGTGATCATCACGCTGAAGTGAGCGTGACGCCGCAAAAGCCCCGAAGCAACCGGCTTCGGGGCTTTTGCGATGGTTTTTGCATAACTACTCTTTCAAAGGTATAAATATACATCGACTGCGCATATTACGTTAATTATCGTGAATACAGCTTGCATTTTGACGCATAACGATGTATAATCGGGACGATTCAAACGGAGATCACTCCGCGATAAAATGGAGGTACATACAATGAAGAAGCTCATCGCACTGGTCATCGTCGCAATGCTCGCTCTGACCGCCTTCGCGGCGCTGGCCGAGAACGGCACCCTGACCCTGGCCACCAACGTCAACTTCCCGCCGTATGAATTCTACGATGACGAGACCGGCGAGCCCACCGGCATCGACATCGAGATCGCCAAGGCCATCTGCGAGAAGATCGGCTACGACCTGGAGGTCGTGGACATCGACTTCGGCGCGATCATTCCCGCGCTGGCAGCCCATTCCTATGACTTCTCCGCCGCCGGCATGACCGTCACCGAGGAGCGCAAGCAGAGCGTGCAGTTCACCGACACCTACGCCACCGGCATTCAGGCCGTCATCGTGCCCGCCGACACCGAGGCCGAGGACATCTACGCCCTGCTCGAGGCCAAGGGCGGCCACATCGCCATCGGCGTGCAGGAATCCACCACCGGCGACATCTACATCTCCGACGAGTTCGAGACCGCCGGCACCGCCGACGTGCAGCGCTTCAAGAACGGCGCCGACGCCGTGCTGGCGCTGACCAGCGGCCAGGTGGACTGCGTGGTCATCGACAACGAGCCCGCCAAGGCCTTCGTGGCCAAGAACGAGGGCCTGAAGCTGCTGTCCTCCGCCTACACCGAGGAGGACTACGCCATGGCCTTCCCGCTGGATTCCGAGATCTACGAGACCTTCAACGCCGCGCTCAAGGAGCTGATGGCGGACGGCACCCTGAAGGCCATCGTCGACAAGTACATCCCCGCGGAATAATCTCCACAGAAGCATCCATCGCAAACAGGGAGGCGTTCGCCGCCCTGTTTGCGCGTATGAAACCCCAGTGTAACTGAAAGAGGGGGAAGGAAAATTGCAGGCATGGTTTGAACAGCTGAAGGCGGAATTCGACCTGAACTTCATTCAGGGCAAGCGCTGGAAATTCCTGGTGGACGGCCTGGGCAACACGCTGAAGATCACGATGCTGGCGCTGGCCATCGGCCTGGTGATCGGCATGATCATCGCCGCCGTGCGTTCCACCTACGACAAGACCGCCGAGGGGGCTCGGCCCACCTTCGGCCGGAAGGTGCTGGGCTTCTTCAACGGCTTCTGCAAGGTCTACCTGACGGTGCTGCGGGGTACCCCCGTGGTGGTGCAGCTGATGATATTCGCTTTCGTCATATTCAGCTCGGTGCGCAACAAGCTGGTGGTGGCGGGGCTGGCCTTCGGTCTGAATTCCGGCGCTTATGTGGCGGAGATCATCCGCGGCGGCATCATGGCCATCGACAACGGCCAGTTTGAGGCCGGTCGCAGCCTTGGCTTCAACTATTTGCAGACCATGCAGCACATCATCATTCCCCAGGTGTTCAAGAACGTGCTGCCCTCGCTGATGAACGAGTTCATCGCCCTGCTGAAGGAGACCTCCGTGGCGGGCTACGTGGCGGTGATGGACCTGACCAAGGCCGGCGACACCATCCGCGGGCGCACCTATTCGCCCTTCATGCCGCTGATCGCCGTGGCGCTGATCTACCTGGCGCTGGTGATGTTCCTGACCTGGATCGTGGGCCGGGTGGAGAGGAGGCTGAGAAACAGTGACCACTGACGTGCTGATTCGCGTGGAGAACCTGGAAAAGCATTTTGGCGAGAGCATCCACGCGCTCAACGGCGTGAACGCCGAGATCAAGCGGGGCGAGGTGGTGGTGGTCATCGGGCCCTCGGGCTCCGGGAAGTCCACCTTCCTGCGCTGCCTGAACCTGCTGGAGCTGCCCACCGCGGGCACCATCACCTTCGAGGGCGTGGACATCACCGACCCCAAGGTGAACATCAACCGCCATCGCCAGAAGATGGGCATGGTGTTCCAGCACTTCAACCTGTTCCCCAACATGACCGTGCTGAAGAACATGACCGTGGCCCCGGTGACGCTGCACAAGAAGTCGAGGGAAGCCGCCGAGGCCATGGCCAAGCAGCTGCTGGAGCGCGTTGGCCTGCTGGACCGGGCCGAGGCCTATCCCAACCAGCTCTCCGGCGGCCAGAAGCAGCGCATCGCCATCGTGCGGGCCCTGTGCATGGAGCCCG
>JAZSAA010000182.1:0-3571 GCA_045601625.1 Clostridia bacterium
GGCGTCCACCGGCGGCCAGATCATGCCCCCCATCATGGGCGCGGCGGCCTTCCTGATGGCCGACTATTTGGGCGTGCCCTATTCCAACATCATCGTGCGTGCCATCGTGCCCGCGGTGCTGTACTTCCTGGGCATATTCATCGCCGTGCACCTGGAGGCCAAGAAGCTGGGCCTGAAGGGCATCGACCGCTCGATGCTGCCCCGGTTCACGTCGCTCTTGAAGGACACCTACCTGCTGCTGCCGCTGATCGTGCTGATCGTGCTGGTCTGCTCCAACACCCGCACGATGCAGTTCTCCGCCGCCGTGGCCATCGTCACGGCCATCGCGGTGGGCTTTATCAACAACCTGACCGGCTACTACAAACGGGCCGCCGAGGCCAACCAGTCCGGCGCGGCAGGCGAGATTCCGAAGTCCTTCAACCTGAAGACCATCTTTGACGCCCTCGAGGCCGGCGGACGCAGCTGCATCACCGTGGCCGTGGCCTGCGGCATCGCGGGCTGCATCTGCGGCTGCATCACGGTGACCGGCCTGGCCAACCGCCTGATCAGCGCCATCGTGGGCGTTTCCGGCAACAGCATGCTGCTGGGCCTGTTCCTGACGATGATCTGCTGCATCGTGCTGGGCATGGGCGTGCCCACCACGGCCACCTACTGCATCATGGCGTCCACCTGCGCGCCGATACTGATCCAGATGGGCGTTCCCCAGATCGCCGCCCATTTCTTCGTGTTCTACTACGGCATCGTGGCCGACATCACGCCGCCGGTGGCCCTGGCCGCCTATGCCGGCGCGGCCATCGCCAAGGGCAAGCCGATGAAGACCGGCGTCACCGCCACGCGGCTGGCCATCGGCGCGTTCATCATCCCCTTCGTGTTCGCCGCGTCCCCGGCGCTGCTGTTCATCGACACCGTGTGGTATGAGGTGGTGCTGATCACCATTACCGCCACGCTGGGCATGATGGGCGTGGCCGCGGGCCTGTCCGGCTACCTGCTGATGGACATGAACATCGTCGAGCGCGTGCTGACCATCGGCGGCGGCCTGGCGCTGATCGTCCCCGGCACGCTGACCGACTTCATCGGCCTGGGCCTGATCGCCCTGGGCGTGGTGATGCAGGTGCTGCGCAAGCGGGCAAAGGCGGCAGCGTAGAGACCCCGTTCGCAAAATGGCAACCATCCCGGATCGGATGGTTGCCATTTTGTATGATTATACTAATCAATTAAACTGTAGAAGATCCTTCGCTGCGCTCAGGATGACACCGTTACGCTTGTCATCCTGAGCGCAGCGAAGCGGAGTCGTGCCGCAGGCTTGCATCGCACAGGATCTATTCTATTTCTTATTTGAGAATAGACAATATGTACAAGCATGCGAGGGCATTTTTCGACATACCAAGGCGAAGGCCCGCAGGCTTGCTGGCGGCAAGTCAAGGGGCTTCAACGCTGGTATGGCGAAAAAGGCACCGCAGGATTGTATAGGTTTAGGTTGAGATTAGTATTATATTTCCTCGTAGATCACAGTCTCAGCCAGGCTGCGGTTCTTGTAGGCCGGGTCGGCGCTGACGTCGCGGATGATGCGCACGTAATCCGGGATGGCCGCGCCTTCGCTCTCGTCCTCCAGCTCGATCTCCAGGATCGCCCGGTCGTTCCAGAAGGGGTAGATGTCGAATTCCAGTATGTGCCCCTCATAGGGGATGCGGTAGCGGGTCTTGCCCAGGGGCTTGCAGCCGGGCTGCTGCTCCTGGCACAGGTGGATGTACTCCAGCTGGTCGATCTCGCCCTCGTCCTCCTCGTTGGTCAGGTCGGTCAGGTGGCGCTTGAAGGCCTTATAGTATTTGATCTCGCCGCCCGACACCACCTGCCGGATGCGTCGGGTCTCCCCCGGCCCGGATACCGTCAGGTAGATCTGCACGATCTCCCACTGCTCCACGCCCTTCTGGGCCTGGAGCGTCCTGATATCCGGATAGTGGATCAGGTATTTGCGCTCAATTTCACAGTGCTTTCCCGCACTCATATCGTTCCCTCCTTTGACAATGCATGTTGTTCCGGGCATACTGCCCCGCGCGGTATGCCCTGCGCTGAAAAAGGCCGATCAGCGCCCGAAAACCCCGGGGCGCGGACGCCGCCGCCATCGATCAGGCGTTTGCGCGCCCGGGTGCCTCACTGATCGCCGTTCTTGTAGAACCGCACGGATTCGTTGTAGATCCGCACGATGTCCTGGAGGATGTCCGCGTGGCGGTAGCTCTTGTGGTAGAGGATGTTCATCTCCCGGATCATGCTCAGGTTCTCTATGGGCAGCACCGTCATCTTGCCCTTCTTCAGCTCGTCCATGCAGGCGCTGCGGGGCAGTATCGACACGCCGTAGTTGCGGCGGATCAGGTCCTTGATGGTGGCGATGTTGTCCACCTCGAGGGTGACGTTGAACTCGTCGATGGAGATGTTGCGGCTCTCCAGGTGGGCGGCGAACAGGTTGCGGGTGCCGGAGCTGGGCAGGCGCAGGATCATGCGCTCCCGCTTCAGCTCGTCCAGCGTGACGATGCTCTGTTTGGCCAGCGGGCTCTCGTTGGACACCGCGCAGACCAGGTAGTCGGTGTCCAGCATGATGGAATTGATGCTGGGGTCCTGAACCGCGCCCTCCACGATGGCGATATCAATCTTATAATTCTTTAGCATGGCATAAAGATTATTTATTGTATCGGTCTGGATCGTGATGCTCAGGTTCTCGTTCTGCTCGGCGTACTTGGCCAGCACCTCGGTGACCACGTTGCCCTCGGAGGTGTGGGTGATGCCCACCCGCAGCCGCTCGATGCTGCGCTTCTGGTCCAGCAGGGCCTGTTGCAGGTTTTCGTACAGCGAACGCACCCTTTCGGCGTACTCGATGACCAGCTTGCCGTCCGCCGTGGGGCGGATCTTGCCGCCGCTGCGCACGAACAGGCTGGTGTTCAGCTCCTTCTCGATCTGCTTGATGTGCTGGCTGACCGCGGGCTGCGTCAGGGAGAGCTGCTCCGCCGCCCGGGTGTAATTGCCGGTCTCATGCACCTTCAGAAGGGTCAACAGCTTGACGTCAATCATGGCAGCCTCCATAATTCAGATTTATTTGCTTGAGTTACATAATAATAATTGCTTATCCGCCTATAGTGTACCATAGGAAGGGGAAAAAAGCAATAGCCAGGCGCAAATCTGCGCCTGGCTATTGCGGGAGAGAAATTCTGATTTATCGAGCAGGGCTCGATAAATCAGAATTTGAGTATTTAGTATTTAGTGGTTAGTATTTTGTGGCGGTACAAATCCCTGCGGGATTTGTTTGATTATAGGGAAACGGCAGAGATTGCAACGTTTCTTGGTCCTTAAATCAAAAGAAATCCGCAAGGATTTCCTCCTTCACTAACCACTAAATGCTAAATACTAAATACTGAATTCTGATTTGTCGCTCAGCGACAAATCAGAATTTACCCCACTCCCCCAAAATACCCCTCCGCCTGGGCGTCGGTCAGGTGGAAATCGTGGGTCAGGTACTCCACCAGGTTGGCGGGGCGGTTTTTGGCGTAGTTCATCATCCTCTGGCCGTAGCGCTTCCAGG
>JAZSAA010000183.1:0-2142 GCA_045601625.1 Clostridia bacterium
ATGTATCGCGGGGCCATCAACAAGGCGCTGAACGCCGTCCCCGCAGCCGACGGATGCATTTCCCAGGCATCGGCCGAGCGCGCTTCCCACCTCTCCCGGCGCAGCGACGCAGCCTTCGGGGTGACCGTGCTGATGCTGTCGGTGATCGCCTTCGCCCTGATCCGCACCTTCACACTGCCGGTGCAGCTGCTGGTGCGCGCGCTGACGGTGCTGGCCATCGCCGCCGTGCTCAACGAGCCGCTGCGGCTGCTGGAAAACGCGAAGCCCACCCCCCTGACCAACGCCCTGCTGGCCCCCCACCTGCTGCTGGAGCGCTGCTTCACCCGCCGCCCCCACGCCCAGATGGTGGAGGTCGCCGTCTACGCCTGGAACGCGGCCAGGGAGAACGATAAATCTTAGTGACTAGTGGCTAGTGGAAGAGCCCTGAAGGGCTGGGCGGATTTCTATTGATTGGAAGGATCAAGAAGGGTAGAAACCTCTGCCGTTCCCCTTGAATCAAAACAAATCCCGTGGCCGAAGGCCTATCGAAGCGTTAAGGGATTTGCACCACCACTAGCCACTAGCCACTAGCCACTAAATACTCAACAGCAAGGATGACACCCCCATGACCATCTCCGAATGGCTGAAACATGCCCGCGAACGACTCTCCCAGACCGGGTGCCCGGACCCGGACGTCGACGCCCGCTGGATCGCCGAGGACGCCCTCGGCATGACCCGGCAGGCGCTGGTTTTTGAATCCGACCGGGCCGTCTCCCGGAACCAGCTGTACACCCTCGAATCGATGCTGGACCGCCGCGCCTCCGGCGAGCCGGTGCAGTACATCCTCGGCACGGCCGACTTCATGGGCCTGCGCTTCCGCGTGGCCGAGGGCGTGCTGATCCCCCGCCAGGACACCGAGACCCTGGTGGAGGCCGCGCTGATCGACCTGCGCCAGCGCCCCGGCCGGCCCGCCCTGCTGGACCTGTGCTGCGGCAGCGGCTGCGTGGGCCTGAGCCTGGCCTCCCTGGCCCCCCACGCCCGGGTGACGCTTTCCGACATCAGCCCCGAGGCGCTGGAGATCGCCCGCGCCAACCAGAAGGCCCTGGGCGTGAAGGCCGAGCTGCGCCAGGGCGACCTGTTCGGCGCCGTGGGCCGGGAGCGCTTCGACGTCATCACCGCCAACCCGCCCTACATCCCCAGCGGCGAGCTGCCCACCCTCCAGCGGGAGGTGCGCTTCGAGCCCGCCCTGGCCCTGGACGGCGGCGCGGACGGCCTGGACTTCTACCGCCGCATCGCCGAAGCCGCCGCCGACCACCTGAACCCCGGCGGCGCGCTGTTCGTCGAGGTCGGCATCCGCCAGGCCCCCGACGTCCGCGCCATCCTGAAAACCCACCTCCCCGCCGCCGCCACCGGCACGGTCAGGGATTTGAACGGAATCGAGCGGGTGGTTTTTGGCAAAATTGAAAATTGAGCATTGCAAATTGGACGGCGAACGATCATCCTCAATGAATCCCGTCCCCGCGCAGGGGCGGCGATGCGCCGCCCGCCCGTTCACCACACCCCCACACAAAGGAGCAATCCCATGTCAACATCCTACAACGAACAACAGCGCATCGCGGCCCAGCTGGAGGCCATCCAGGGGCGGTTCGAGGAGCTCTCCATCCGCATCACCCTCCCGGAGGTCATCGCGGATACGGCGCTGTTCACGCAGCTGATGCGCCAGCACAGCGAGCTCTCCGAGCTGAACGACGTGGCCGTGGCCTACAAAAAGCTGCTGGACGACATCGAGGGCGCGAAGGAGATGCTCGCCGACCCGGACATGGCCGAGCTGGCCCGGGAGGAGCTTGCCGAGCTGGAGCCGAAGCTGGACGAGGCCACCCAGGCCGCCCGCATCGCCCTGCTGCCCAAGGACCCGGACGACTACAAGAACGCCGTGCTCGAGGTCCGCGCCGGCGCGGGCGGCGACGAGGCCGGCCTGTTCGGGGCCCAGCTTCTGCGCATGTACACCCACTACGCCGACAGCCAGGGCTGGAAGGTGGAGCTGATCGAGGACGGCAGCACCGAGCTGGGCGGCCTGAAGGAGTCCGTGGTGCTGATCTCCGGCAGGAACGTGTTCCAGAAGCTGAAGTTTGAATCCGGCGTCCACCGGGTCCAGCGGGTGCC
>JAZSAA010000184.1:0-6433 GCA_045601625.1 Clostridia bacterium
AGATTCGCCGCACGTCGTCGACCATGGCGGCGACGGGGCAGTTGTCCGTCCCGGCGACGACCCTGAACCCCGGCGGGCACCGGTCCACCTGCCAGGTGTGGCTCATCCAGCAGGCGGATTCGGGCGACAGGCCCTCCAGCAGCCCCGCCCGTTCCTTCATGCGAACCGTCACGCGCCCGTACTCGCGCTCCACGGCGCGCTGAACGCAGCCGCCCAGCAGCGCCGCGGTCAGCTGCATGCCGTAGCAGATGCCCAGCACCGGCACGCCGAGCTCGTAGACCGCCGGGTCGCAGCGCGGCGCGTCCGGATCGGCGACGCTGGCCGGACCGCCGGAGAGGATGATGCCTGAGGGCTGGCGGGCCCTGATCTCGTCCGCGGAGACGCGCCACGGCACGACCTCCGAATAGACCCGGCACTCCCGCACCCGCCGGGCGATCAGCTGGGTGTACTGCCCGCCGAAGTCCAGTATGAGGATTTTCTGCTGACTGTTCATATCCATTCCCCTTTTTCGCGCTGTTTCCGCGGTTTGAAGGCGTGGTGCCCGCGTCTCGGCCGGTCAGGCTTTGCCCGATGTGCCCCGGCCAAGCATAGACGTTGCTGACATTATAGCACCAACGAAACGCTTTTGTCCATAAGAACGCTATGCTTTTTGGTTGAAAACGCACTGGAGATAATATTACATTATTATTGAATTAACAGGCGATCAATGGTATAATATGCCATAGTCCCGATCTGTGAAGCGACAGGCCCCGCGTTGTCGCCCAAATGCCGAATAAACGCGAAACCAAGGGAGTGAAGGACAGTGTCTCCGGCAATCCATATAGAGCTTGACGCGCTGTGTCTGATCCTGCTCTGCGCCATCGCCATCCAGAGCCGGAAGAGCGTCAACCAGCAAAAGGACCGCATATTGTTCAGGACCACGGCCTACGGGATCATACTGCTCCTGGCCCTCGACATCGTGTGGGTGCTGGTGGAGGGACGCCGCTTCCCAGGTGCCATCGCCATCAACCTCGTCGTCAACGCCCTGTACCTGGGGGGCGGCGTGGTCATCGGCTGCCTGTGGTACCTTTACGTGCTGGCGACGCTGGGCTACCGGGTCACGCGAAGCGTGCAGACCCTGGTCATGCTTCCGGGCATATGCTTCATGCTGCTCAACCTGGTCTCGATACGCACGGGGTGGATCTTCACGGTCTCCCCGGATAATGTCTACAGCCACGGCCCTTTGTACTGGCTGCAAACCATCGGGGCCTACGGCATGATCGTGGTGTCGTTCGCCCACATCCTCGTCGATCTGGTCCGGGGCAACACCCGCGTTTCCCGCAGGGATATCCACAAGCTGCTCAAGTTCTACCTGATCCCCGTCATCGGCTCCATCGTCAGCCTGTTCCAGACCGGCATGCCCGGAACCTGGACCTGCGGCGCGGTCTCCATCGTGCTGATCTACCTGCGCGACCAGAACCGCGAGATCCTCTCCGGCATGATCACCGCCATGGCCGCCGATTACCGCAGCATCTACCACGCCAACCTGGACAAGGACGAGTGCCTGTGCGTCCGGGCCTCCGAAAAGACGGACGGCGGCAGGATGTGGGAGGGCCGCAGCTTCTCCTTCCGGGAGGGCTTCACCGAATACGCCGGGCACTATGTCGTCGATGCGGACCGGGAGGCCTTCCTCCGGTTCATCGAGCCGGACAACATCCGCGCCGGGCTGGCCAATGAAAAGATGATCGCCCTGCACTACCTGACCGTCAAGGACGGCGTGGAGCGCTATGAGATGCTGCGCATCGCCGGCGTGCGTACCATCGACGAGCGGGACGACAACATCGTCCACGCCATCGGCGCGGGCTTCTCCAACGTGGACCGGGAGACCCGGGAGGCCCTGGAGCAGAACCGGGCCCTGGCGGAGGCCCTGACCCGCGCCGAGGAGGCGAACGCGGCCAAGACCGCCTTCCTCAGCTCCATGAGCCACGAGATCCGCACGCCGATGAACGCGATCATCGGCCTGGACAACATCGCCCTGCAGGACGAGAGCATCTCCCCCCACACCCGGGAGGAGCTGGAAAAGATCGGTGCCAGCGCGCGGCACCTGCTGTCGCTGATCAACGACATCCTGGACATGAGCCGCATCGAGTCCGGCAGGATGGTGCTCAAGGACGAGGCGTTTTCCTTCACGGAGATGATCAGTCAGATCAACGTCATCATCCACGGGCAATGCGAGGACAAGGGTCTGGACTACATCTGCAACCAGGTCGAGCCTCTGGACGAATACTTCTCCGGCGACGACCTGCGGCTGCGGCAGATCGTCATCAACATACTGGGCAACGCCGTCAAGTTCACCGACGCGCCCGGAACCGTCACCTTCACCGTAGCCCAGCAGGTCATCTCGCAGGAGCAGGCTCTCGTGTGCTTCACGATCGCGGACACCGGCATCGGCATGGACCCGGCCTTCCTGCCGAAGCTGTTCGCCCCCTTCGCCCAGGAGGACGCCACCACCACCAACCGGTACGGCGGCAGCGGCCTGGGCATGGCTATCACCAAGAACATGGTCGACCTGATGGGCGGGCAGATCGACGTGGAGAGCGAAAAGGGCCGGGGCACGACCTTTACCGTTCGCATCCCCCTGCGGAGGACGGCGCGCGTGGAGGCCGCGCCGTGCGACGAGATCCCGGCCGTATCCCTGTCCGGGCTGCACCTTCTGATCGCGGAGGACGTGGCGCTGAACGCGGAGATCCTCACAGACCTGCTGGAAATGGAGGACATCACCTCCGAATGGGCCGAGAACGGCCAGCTGGCGGTCGAGATGTTCCAGCGCAGCGAACCGGGCCGCTTCTCGGCGATCCTGATGGATATGCGGATGCCCGTCATGGACGGACTGGCGGCCACCCGGGCCATTCGACGACTGAACCGGCCGGACGCCGCGACCATCCCCATCATCGCCCTCACGGCCAACGCCTTCGAGGAGGACGTGCGGCATTGCCTCGAGGCCGGCATGAACGCCCACCTGTCCAAGCCGGTGGAGATGGAACAGCTCAGGGCGGCGCTGGGCAGGGCATTCGCTTCCCAGGGACAGCCCGGACCCAAGGAGGCCATCCCATAAACAGGAAGCTCGTCTGGGGCATACCCATCGCCCTCGTCGCCATCGGCCTTGCGGTACTCCTGTACGCCCATCTGCAGCCCGCTGCCCGCGCCACGGTCGTCGGGGTCCACGACAGGACCTACACCCCCTCAAAGCGCATGGCCAGGGGGCACAGCATTGCCCGTTACCGGGCGATGCTCGACGTGGAATACACCGACGGCCGGGGCGAAATGGCGATTGCGACGGTCCGGTACAGCTCGACAAGCCCCCACGACATACCCCGGCCCGGCGATGAGATTCTGATCTGCCGCGCCCTGTCGGGCATGGTGACCCACCCGAACCGGACGCTGGTCGGGCTGGGCGGCGGCGCGGCGCTCATCGGCAGCCTTTTCCTGTTTCTGTTTGGGCTGACGTGGCTGTCGATGCGGCGGAAGCGGTAGGCTGCCCCCGAAGCCGCTCCACGGCCGCGGACGCAGTAAAAAACGCCTGTCTCCCGTCGGGGCGGGCCAGAACAACCGTGAAAAGAGAGGATGAACGCCAATGAATGAACTGCCGAAGGACCCAATGATTCTATACAGCGTGCTGAACATGAAGCTGCGGGATTTCTACGGGTCGCTGGACGCCCTGTGCGACGATATGGATGTGGACAAGCAGGCGCTGCTGGAAACCATGGCCGGGGTCGGGTTCCGATACGACCCCGAGAGGAACGCCTTTGTGTGACGCAGGCGGTACAGCGTACCCGGCGGGATGGCGTCGATTCGCGCCGCGGCTTCGCCAAACCCATTGCCTGCCGCAAGTGGGTCCGATTATCCCATTGCATACGCCATAGAAAAACGCCACCCAAAAAGGGTGGCGTTTTTCCATGGCGTACCCGGCGGGATTCGGACCCACGGTCTTCAGAGTCGGAGTCTGACGCGATATCCAGCTTCGCTACGGGTACATGGACAACATGATTATTATAGCCCATTCGGAGGCGCTTGGCAAGTTAAAAAGGGGCGAACGCAACAAATTTTCATATTTGTTTACGATTTGAGCGCCGCCGGCACCCCCATCGGCCCCGAATTGCTTGCGAATTTACATTCCTTCTGTTACAATATATGGGTAATGAATAATGGGGGTAATAGAATGAGCGAGTATACCATTGCTCTGGACGCCATGGGGGGCGACCAGGCGCCGGACGCCATTGTCGCGGGAGCCGTCGCGGCGCTGCGGCGCTACGAGGATATCCGTGTGATGCTGGCCGGGCCGAAGGCGCGGCTGGAGGCCCTGCTGGCGGAGGCCGAGGACGTGCGCGACCGGGCCGAAATCCTGCCCGCGGACGACGTGATCGCCATGGACGAATCGCCGATGCTCGCCGTGCGCCAGAAGGTCAATTCCTCGATGGTGCAGGCCATGCTGGCCGTGCGCGAGGGCCGCGCCGGCGCGGTGGTATCCGCCGGGAACACCGGCGCGCTGCTGGCCGGCGGCATGCTGCGCATCGGCCGCATACCGGGCATCGAGCGCCCCGCGCTCGCACCGGTGATTCCCGGGGTGAAAAAGCCCTTCCTGCTGATCGACGCCGGGGCGAACGTGGATTGCCAGCCACGCTACCTGGTGCAGTTCGGCCTGATGGGCTCGGTGTACATGTGCTCGGTGATGGACGTGGAAAGGCCCGCGGTGGGCCTTGTGAACATCGGCGCGGAGGCCGAGAAGGGCAACAAGCTGACCAAGGAGACCTACCAGCTGATGCAGGCCCAGACCAGCTACTACTTCGCCGGAAACGCCGAGGCCCGGGACATCCCCACCGGTGACTTCGACGTGGTGGTGGCCGACGGCTTCGACGGCAACATCATCCTCAAATACACCGAGGGCCTGGCCAGCGCCATGATGGGCATGCTCAAGGGCAACCTGAACGCCTCGAGGGTGACGAAGCTGGGCGCTGCCCTCTCCCGCCCCGCCTTCCGCAAGTTCAAGCGGAGCATGGATTACAACGCCTACGGCGGCGCGCCGCTGCTGGGCGTGGAGGGCGCGGTGGTCAAGGCCCACGGCGCCTCCGGCGAGACGGCCATCATGAACGCCCTGCGGCAGGCCCGCACGATGCTCGCCGGCGACGTGGCCGGGAAGATCCGCGAGGGACTCAGCGGCCTGGCCGACGCATGACGACGATTTGACGAGATGACAGGAGGTAATCCCATGGATCGCAACGCTATTTACGACAAGGTGAAGGAATACATACTGATGCAGCTGCCCATCGACGCCGCCAGGGTGGTGGAATCCGCCCGCATGGTGGAAGACCTGGGCGCCGACAGCGCCAACCTGATGATGCTGATCATGGACCTGGAGACCGAATTCAACCTGACCGTGGAGGACGAAACCCTGGGCACCATCAAGACCGTGGGCGACATCGTGGACTACATACAGAAGAAGGGCTGATCGTGAAGGCACTCTGCAAAAAGCTGGGCTACACCTTCAGCGACATGAAGCTGCTGGAGACGGCGCTGACCCATCCCTCCTTCGGGGGGGATCATCATGTGCCCCACTACCAGCGGCTTGAGTTTCTGGGGGACGCCGTGCTGGAGCTGGCCATAAGCCGCTACCTCTACTTCGAATTCCCGGAGGTAGACGAGGGCAAGCTGACGCGCATCCGGGCGGGCCTGGTGCGGGAGGAGACCCTCTGCCGCGCCGCCCGCAGGCTGGAGCTGGGCAAATTCATCCGCCTCTCCGTGGGAGAGGATCGCTCCGGTGGGCGGGACAAGCCCTCCATACTGTGCGACGTGATGGAGGCCGTGCTTGCCGCCGTGTACCTCGACGGGGGCTTCGACTGCGCCGTGGACGTGATCCGCAGGGCGCTGGGCGACGAGCTGCACCCCCAGATGCTGGAGGACCACCTGGACGCCAAGTCGCGCCTTCAGGAGGTGCTGCAGCGGGACGGCGAGATGCCCGTCTACGTGTTCATTTCGATGCAGGGGCCGCCCCACGCGCCGCTGTTTCGCTACAGCGTGACGCTGAACGGCGAGGAGATCGGCGTCGGCGACGGCAGCAGCAAACAGAACGCCCAGCAGGAGGCCGCCCGGGACGCCCTCAGGAGATTGAGGAATGGGAAACAGCTGAACCCCCATTCACCCCAGAACGGAGCGAAACAATAACTTGCGACTGAAGAAACTCATACTACACGGCTTCAAATCCTTCGCCGACCACGCGGAGATCGTCTTTGAGGACGGCATCACCGGCGTGGTGGGTCCCAACGGCTGCGGCAAGAGCAACATCTCCGACGCGGTGCGCTGGGTGCTGGGCGAGCAGAGCGCGAAGTCGCTGCGCGGCGCGAAGATGGAGGACGTCATCTTCAACGGCACCGAGGCCCGCCGCCGCCTGGCCTACTGC
>JAZSAA010000185.1:0-5332 GCA_045601625.1 Clostridia bacterium
GTCATGCTGGTGCTGATCATCGCCATCATGCTGTGGAAGGTGCTGCCCGTGTTCCAGCGGGTACTCAACAGCATGGGCGCCGAGATGTCTGCCTCCGGCAGCGGGCTTATGCGCCTGGGCTCCACCATCGGCTGGGTGGTGCTGGCCCTGGTGGCCGTGGTGGTGCTGGCCGTGGTGGTGTGCGCGATCCTGATGAAGACCAGCGCCCGCGACCGCGTACTGAATTTTATCAAAAAGATTTTCCCGCCGGTGCGCGAACTGAGCATGAAGCTTGCCTCTTCCCGCGTGGCCAGCGTGCTGTCCATGATGCTGCACAGCGGCTTCCCCACCAACGAAGCCTTCCGCCTGCTGCCCTCCGTGCTGTCGGACGGCGAGGCGGCCGACAAGGTCCAGGGCATCCGCAGGGACCTGGACAACGGCGCGGCCTTTGCCGACGCGATCTCCAACTCCAAGCTGTTTGACCCGCTGCACGACCGCATGATCCGCATGGGCGTGGCCGCGGGCCGCGAGGACCAGGTGATGGGCAAGATCGCCGACCTGTATGAGGAACAGGTCGAGGAGGGCATCAACCGTCTGGTGGCCATCATCGAGCCGACCCTGATCGCCCTGCTCGCGGTGGTCATCGGCGCGGTGCTGCTGTCCGTGATGCTGCCCATGGCCGGCATACTGTCCAGCATGCTGTGATGGATTCACTCAGAGCTGTGTAAGGAGGCAATGAGCGAATGGCATACAAGCGAGAAATTGCGATCGTGCTGCTGATGATATTGGTGCTGTGCGGCGTGTGGCTGCTGGTCAACCGCGTGGGACGCAGAAGCGGCGCGGCCCAGACGGAATTTGTCACCGATGCCGTGCACAACGCGGCGCTGACCTGCTATGCGGTGGAAGGGGCGTATCCCACCAGCCTGGAATACCTGCGCACCCATTACGGGCTGGCCTACGATCAGTCGAGATACCTGGTTCGCTATGATTCTTTCGGCTCGAATCTGATGCCCGATATTTCTGTTACAGAAGTGGAGGCGAGCGATTCGTGATCGGAAAACGCAGGACGGTGCAGCACAGCATGCAGGGCGTGTTCGTGTTCGTGCTGCTGGGGCTTTTTGCGGTGATGTCCACGCTGATGGTGCTGCTGGGCGCCCAGATGTACCGCAATACGGTGGATCACTCCACCGCAAACAATGAGGATCGCGTGCTCAGCGCCTATGTGCGCAGCATGATTCGCGCCGAGGATACCAGCGACGCCATGGTGATCGGCGAATACGACGGCGTGAAGACCCTGGCGATGCACGAGGATCTGGACGGAGAGCCCTACGTCACCTGGCTGTACTGCTACGACGGCCATATGTATGAATGCTTTACCAGCGACGACGGGGAATTCAATCCCGAATCCGGCACGGCCATCTGCCTGGCGCAGCGCTTTGAGCCCAGCCTGGAGAACGGTCTTCTGACGGTGGACATGATCAACGGCAAGGGCGAACCGGAGACGGTGCGCGTGGCCCTGCGTTGCGGGCAGTAGAAGGGGTGCGAGATGAGAAAAAGAAATCGATCCAATGTGCTTTTGGTGGAGATCCTCATCGCGGTGCTCTTCTTCATGCTCTCCGCTACGGTGCTGGTGAAGGTATTCGTTACCGCCAGAAACATGACCGTGCGCTCCGGCGTGGAATCCAAGGCTGTCGTCGACGCGCAGAATGTGGCCGAGTCGATCTACGCGGCGGAGGATATCGACGCCCTGCTAGAGGGAATGGGCTTTCACAGCTCCCACGGCTCGTGGACGCTGGATCGCGGCGATTATACGCTGTATGTCGACGGCAGCGCAAAGCCCACCGACGCGGGCGAGCTGTGGTCCGGCACGGTGAGGGCCTTCTACAAGCTGCGCAATCCCGACGCCGTCCGCGCGGAGGATGAGGAGCTGTTTTCGCTGACCTGCACGCGATACAAGGGGGTGGCGAATTCATGAGGCGCAAGAGCAACGTATCCTTCGGCCCCGGCGCCGCTTCCCTGATCCTGATCGTGGTGATACTGAGCATGGGCGTGCTGGGCATGCTGGCGCTGATGGACGCCCGCAACGACGCCCAGCTGAGCCGCCGCAGCATCGAAGTGGTGGCCGCCGGCTACGCGCTGAACGACAGGGCGGAGCGCAGCGTCGCCGAGCTGGACGCGGTGCTGGCCCGGTGCGCGACATCGACCTTCTCCGATGAGGCCTACCTGGCCGCGGTGCGGGGCAACCTGCCGGACGGCATGCTGATGGGCCAGGATGACCGGATCGTCAGTTGGGAGCTTTCCGACGGCCTGCGCACGCTGAGCTGCGCGGTTGAGGTGTTGCCCCAGGGAGAAAAAGAGCGGCTGCGCTGGCGTGAGCACCGGCTGACGGCGGTAACGGAGGATGTATGGAACTGAGAGAGATACTGCGCAAGGCCTATGAGCTTGGCGGATCGGATATATTCATCATACCGGGCGCGCACGTGACCTGCAAGGTCAAGGGCGATATGAAGCCCCTGACCGACGACATCGTAAAGCCCGCGGGCAGCGAGGCGCTGGTGCGCGAGGCCTATGAGCTGGCCCACCGCGACATCGCCAAGCTGCACGAGGAGGGCGACGACGACTTCTCCTTCGCGCTGGCGGGCCTGAGCCGCTTCCGCTGCAACGCCTATGTGCAGCGCGGCACCGTGGCGGCCACCTGCCGCATGGTGGCCTTCGGCCTGCCCGAACCCCGGACGCTGGGCATTCCCGATCTGGTGATGGAGCTGACCAAGAACCTGAACGGCATGATCCTGGTCACCGGCCCCGCCGGCAGCGGCAAGAGCACCACGCTGGCCTGCATGGTGGACCGCATCAACACTGAGCGCCACGGCCACATCGTGACCATCGAGGACCCGATCGAGTACATCCACAACCACAAGCAGTCGCTGGTCAGCCAGCGCGACGTGCCCAACGACGTGCCCACCTTCGCCCGCGCCCTGCGCGCCGCGCTGCGGCAGGCGCCGGACGTGATCCTGTTGGGCGAGATGCGCGACCTGGAATCCATACGTATCGCCATTACCGCCGCCGAGACCGGCCATTTGCTGCTGTCGTCGCTGCATACCACCGGCGCCTCCAAGACCGTGGACCGCATACTGGACACCTTCCCGGCCGAGCAGCAGGCCCAGGTGCGCATGCAGCTTTCCATGGTGCTGCGCGCCGTGGTCTCCCAGAGGCTGGTGCCCAAGAAGGAGGGCGGGCAGATCGCCGTGTTCGAGGTCATGACCGTGAACCCCGCGGTGCAGAACCTGATTCGCGACGGCCGCACCCACCAGATCGACAACGCCATATTCGGCGGCGCGGGCCAGGGCATGATCTCCATGGACGGCGAACTGCAACGCCTGTACCGCGCGGGCACCATCACCCGCGAGGTGGCGCTGACCTATGCGGTCAGCCCAGAGACGCTGGCAAAGCGCCTGTGACGGGCCGCACATCAGACAAATCATCCGGAGGAAGCGTGACATGTTGACCATTGATTCACTGAGGGCATACGGCGCGAACGTCGAAGAGGGCCTTGGCCGCTGCATGAACATGGAGCCTTTTTATCTGAAGGTCGTAGGCATGGTGAAGGACGACGTGGACGGCAGCTTCGCAGAGCTGAAGGCGGCCATGTCCGAACGGGACGCCGCAAAGACGTTTGAAGCCGCCCACGCGCTGAAGGGCTCCACCGGCAACGTGGCCCTGACGCCGATCTTCACGCCGGTTTGCGCGCTCAGCGACATGCTCAAGGGCAACACGGACAAGCCCATGGGGCCTGAATGCGACCGGCTGGCGGACGAGGTCTTTGAGCAGTACGATCGGCTGAAAGCGCTCTGATTCGGCGCTTCAGACCCTTATTGAATGGAGGATTGGCCACATGGCAGATACCGTGCGGATTACGATGATGGGGAGCTTCCTCATCTATATCAACGAACAGCGCGTGGAAAACCCGGTCAGCAAGTCCCGAAAGGGCACGGCGCTGATGGAGTTTTTGGTGCTTCACAGGGGGCGTTCCGTGCCCAATCCCCAGCTTTTGCACGCCCTTTGGCCGGAGCACAGCGTCTCCAATCCGGAGAACGCCCTCAAGACACTGGTCAGCCGCATGCGCACGCTGCTGAACCAGATGTCCGACGGCATGGGCAGCTGCATCGTGTCGGATCGCGGCGCCTATCACTGGCAGAGCCTTCCGGGGATGAAGATCGACGCGCTGGATCTGATGGACCTGTTCGACGATGTGCCGCGGGAGCGCGACCCCCAGAAGCAGCGGGATATGTACCGGGAGATCCTGGAGCTGTACCAGGGCGACCTCTTCCAGACCGGCGACCTGGACGGCGACACGGGCTTCGCACAGCAGCTGCACACCCAGTACCTGTCGTCGGTGTACAACTATATAGAATTGCTGCGCAAGGCGGAGGAATACAATGAGATCTGCGGCGTATGCCGCACGGCCCTTGAGGTGGACAGCTTCGACGACCGACTGCACATCGAGCTGATGAAGGCCATGATCAGCATGAACCGCACCAGCGACGCGCTGGTGCAGTACAAGCATGCCACGAACCTGACCTATCGCTATCTCGGCGCGCCGCCAAGCCCGGAAATGGCCGCCTTCTATCAGGAGATGAGCCGCAATCGCCAGACGCTGAAGGACAACCTGGAGGCCATCCGCCAGGAGCTGCACAACAGCGACATGGAGCGCGGCGCCTTCGTGTGCGACTACGAGATGTTCAAGGCCATCTACAACCTGGAGATGCGCAACCTGGAACGCCTGGGCACCACGATGTTCCTGGGGATCATCATGGTGGGCGAGTCCGAGGAGGGCAACTACGACAGCATCCGCCAGGAGAACATCATGAACGGCCTGGTGGACATACTGCGCGACAACCTGCGCAAGGGGGACATCATCACCCACTTCAGCGCCAACGTGATTGCCCTGCTGTTGCCCACCGTGAACTACAAGACCGGCAACATGGTGATGGAGCGCATCCGCAAGCTGTTCTTCCAGCGCTTTCCCAATTCCGACATTCCCTTCAATTACCGCCTGGGCCTTCTGGGCAAGGACGCCTTCACCGTTTCCGCCAGGGAGGCGGAGGATGAGGCAAACTGATCGGATCAAACGAACAACGGGCCTGCCGGCAACCGCCGACAGGCCCGTAAGCGCTTCAAAATGTAAAATATTGAGGCAACCCTGTTATTTCGGCAAATATCTATTGCTTTTTCGCGCTGACTGTAGTATAATACCTCTTGCGTTCGACAAAGAGCGAAACGCGCTGATGTAGCTCAGTAGGTAGAGCGCATCCTTGGTAAGGATGAGGTCGCCGGTTCGAATCCGGCCATCAGC
>JAZSAA010000186.1:0-6688 GCA_045601625.1 Clostridia bacterium
GTAAACAAGCAACTGATCCCGGTTTATGACAAGCCCGCGGTATATTATTCGATCTCCCTTTTGATGATGGCCGGCATTACGGAAATCCAGATCGCCAGCGCTCCACGGTATCTTCAGGCTTACCAGGAATTGCTTGGTGACGGGAGCGGCTTTGGAATTTCCATTTCCTACCAAGCCGAGAATGGAACGGTCAGTTTTCCTGATGCCCTCCTGGAGGGAAGAGATCACATCGGAACGCAAAGCGTGGCTGTCGCGCTTGGCGATAACGTTTTCATCGGAGAAACGCTTTGTCAGAGAATGCAGGATGCGGTGAAGCGCTTTCAGAAAACGAAGGGGGCCGTCGTATTTTCCAAGACGATCGCTGATCCTCGAGAATATGGTGTGCTGGAATTTGACGGGAGCGGCAGCATTCGCTCGCTCGAGAGCAAGCCCCAAAATCCCAGGGGCAACGATGCGGTGACCGGGCTGTTCTTCTTTGACGCGAATGTGATTGAGATCATAGAAAAGGCAAAAGCGGTCGCAGGCCCTTCCTTCACTTTGGCGGATTTGTTGAGAATATACCTCGGGGAGGGCAGGCTACATTGCGAAAGGCTTGACGAGAGCATCCAGTGGTATGATATGGGCACGCCGGAGAGACTGTATCTGGCCTGCAGCGCCGTGAGAGATTTTCAGCGCAGAAATGGGTCCTTCGCGGGCAGCGTCGAGGAAATCGCCTTCGACAGTGGGCTGATCGACCAAAAGCAGCTCCTTGCGCTTTCCGCGAGGATGGGCAATACTGAATACGGAAAATACCTTGCAGGCCGTGCGTCCGCGATTTAGCCCGAGTTAGGAACTATCGCGAAATAAGGCGCGCCGGTTATTTCGCGACAGTTCCTTGGTATATATCATTGCTCCCAAAAAGAGATTGCTTTATGCCGCGTCTGGAAGCGCGGCTTTATGTTCGTCTGTTTCTTGTGTGGATGCGGGAAGCCAGGGCTGTATGGCCAGGGTCAGGCTTTCCAGCCAGGTGACGCCGTCGGTGCGCATGGACTGCTCCAGCGTGTTGATGGCGACGCCGCGAATGCGTTCCTTTGCCCCGGCGCCTGACCTCATGATGGAACCCATGGTGCTGATGACATAGTGGAAGCCGTTGACCTCGCCCAGATACATCATTTCATGTCCCCTTAAGAACAGAATCGTACCGGCGGGCAGCGAATCCAGGACCTTTGCCTTGGCTTGGGCTTCCATATCCGAAAGATCCGTTTTGAAGGCGGGCATGGCGGACTGCCACGTGGTGTTCCGGGGCAGCTCCAGCCCAAAGCATTTGTAGACATTGCGCATGTACAGCGAGCAATCCGGCTCGGCCAGCATGCCGCCCCAGCCGTAGGCATCGCCCAGCGTGGTGAACGCAACCTTCAGGATATTTTCCGTCGTCAGCGGCAGATAGCCCCTGTTGACGCTGCAATGCTGAGGAATCAGCGCAATGGTGGTCATATACCGACCTTCCTCGTCTCGAACGGGCAGCCAGACCGCAGTGTTGTGATAAACGGCGCGGTTGGTGATGGTCGAATCGAAGTCCTCGTCCCGAACGAGGCGCAGCGTCGTGCCCATGGTGAGCATCCGCTGGGAGGAGGCGCTGTTCGCGTTGGATGCGTCCAGGTGGATTCTGCCTTCCGTGACCACCAGCAGCTCCTCCTCTGGAATCTGCCAGGCGTCCAGCCATTCCTCTCGATCTTTGCATATGGCGATATGCTCTGCCTTGATCCAGCCGCCGACACACCAGGTTTCGCAGTAATACCAGCTTCCATCCGCGGTCTGGGCGCGGATGACCACCGGCTCGTTCACCCGGACGTAGGAGTATTGCAGGGTGTCGAAATCATAGTCGCCTACAGCGTCTGTGATGAGAAGCTCTGTGGGCACCGCGCGAACGTTCGCAAGCTCCACGCAGATGCCGTAGCGCGCCTGTTCGTGATCTGAAACCTCCGCTTCATCGATGGATTCAAGCACGGCCTTCACGTCTGAAAACCGCACCGGCACATCGTCCGCGCGATAATAACTGCCCGACATAAATCTGGACAGAGCGCTCATCGCCTGCTGGACGCGCTCGCCCCGATAGGCTGCACCGTCATAGGGCGCATAGCTCTGGAGCAGGTTTTTCATGTGGCACGCTTCCTCTGACAGGAAGGCTGAATTCAACGCCTCGATGGTTGAAGCGTCAGTCAAAATGGAGTCTGGCATGTCAGACTTTCCCGCCCAGTAGGCCGGGTTCGTCATCTCGAAGGTAACCTCTGGCAGCAGCGCCATTTCGGCCGTAGCGGTTAGCGACATCAACAGGAACGCCAGCTCCAAAACAATAATGTTAAAAAAAACTGTCCGATTCATTCTCGTTCCCTTTCATTTGACAAGCCGCCCCATCGACAAACTCAACCTTTGCGCTCAGTGGATGATCTTTCGAACCTGACGGCGTCTTATAGGCTTGCCGGGAGACAGAAGATATGGTTTATTTTAACCTGCGACGATTCTGATGTCAAGCACAAGTATGTCAGTTTTCACGAGTTATCACGGCTGAGTAAATTCCCAAAGTAAATTCCACTGTGGAATTAACTTTGGGAATTTACTTGTTCTTTGGCGCCATGTTCTTTTCAGTAGGTTATTATTGACAATCGGAGCAGAGAAGGTTTATAATTCATCCGATATCATGTTGAATTGTTTCTATGGTTGCACATCATCACGGGCAACAGGCTTCGGCAATTCATAGGGCAGTATGAATCACTTAGGAGGGTTATCCAATGGATCGAAAGAAAGCAATCATCACCGGCGGCGAAATCGGCATGGGCAGGGGCATAGCCCTTGTACTGGCAAAGAAGGGCTATGACATCGCATTCTCCTACTATCCGAACACGCAGAATGTGGAGGGGGCCATCGAGACCACGTTGTCCCTGCTGCGGGAGCGCGGCGCGAAGGGTATACCCTTTCCGGCGGACCTGTCCAAGCCGGACGCGCCAGGGGCGTTCTTTGAAGAAGCCGTCGGGAGCCTGGGCTGGGTGGACCTGCTGGTCAACAACGCGGGCGTGAATATGCCGCTGCCGATACAGGACATCACCGAGTCCAACTTCGATTACCTGGTCAGCCTGGATCTGCGGGCTTATGTGATGATGATGCACTATACCGCACGCTACATGATAGACAACGGCATCAAGGGCTGCCTGATCAACGTCAGCTCCTCCAGAGGCGAGCGGGCCTATGCCAACGCCGGCATCTACTGCGGCATTAAATCCTGTCTGAATCGCATGGCGGAGGCCTTTGCGCTGGATCTTGCGCCCTACGGCATAAGGGTCAACAACGTGGCCCCTGGCGCGGTGCGCGTGCGATCCGACGAGGAACTCCTTTCCATGACCCACGGCAGGGCCACGGACTACTTTTGGAGCAAGGATTTCCTTAAAAATCCGGAGGCTGTGAAGGACCATGACTTCTGGGATCTTCTCGGGCCCAGGATCCCTCTGGGCCGCGTGGGTCTGCCGGAGGACATCGGCCAGGCCATCGCGTTTCTTGCGTCTGATGAGGCGACCTACATCACCGGTGTCACGCTGCGGGTGGACGGCGGGCTGATACTGCCCGGAATGCCGGAGGATACCTCCATGCTGACGCAGGACAAGGGCTGGTAATGTCCCTCCTTCTGAATGCGCTGCTGGTCCTGATCACGGTGGGATTTCTGGCTTTCGCCGGGGTGGCGGTATACGCCCTGATCCTGCTGACAAGGCGTCCTCCGCTGGCGCTGTATGAGGCAAGGAAGAGTCAGCCGGATTACCTGCCCCTCGAGCAGATTCCCGCACGGCAGATGGAATTGCTCGTCAGGCAGGAGGATCCTCGATTCTACACCCATCCGGGCTTCGACATGGAGAGCATCCGGTCTGCATGGAACGAGAATCGCCGGGAAGGCCATATCGTCCGCGGGGCCAGCACCATCACCCAGCAGTTGGCGAAAAACCTGTATCTTCGCTTCACGAAGAGCTATCTTAGAAAGCTGGCAGAGCTTTTGATCGCGCTGTATCTGGAACGGATTCTCGGCAAGAATCGAATATTGGAGCTGTATGTCAACATCATCTATTTCGGCAACGGGGTCTACGGCATCTCAGAGGCGGCGCGGTTCTATTTCGACAAGCGCGTCCGGGAGCTGAGCCTCAATCAGATGGTGATGCTGACCATTATCCCTTCAGCCCCCACCATGGGCAATCCTATCCAGAACCCGGAGGCGTTTGAGCGCCAGCGCAACAGAAACATGGCGGACTTTACGGAAATCGCCCCGCCCCTGCTCTCCCAGGCAGAGGTGGAGGCCATACTTGCCCACGGCGCGGCATGCCTGGATCCGGAGCTGAGAAGGCCCGACGCTCTCACCCGCAGCTATCCACGGACCATTCCCATGATCAACGAGAGATTCGGCCCCGATGCCGCTCATAAAGGGGTCTGATCCGAGCGGTTACCACTCAAGGCGGCGGTTACCTTCGACGCCAGTTCCCCCATTCTTGCATACATCCATTCCCCGGGACAGCTTTTATTGGCAAACCAGCGATGGACAGAAAGTACCATCTCGGACTGTGCCGGGGTGTAAGCCAGGGTTCGCTCCTTATCCGCAAACCACAGCAGTTTTTTCTTGCCGTAGCGCCTGCAGATATCGACGCAGAGGCTGTTGAGCGCATCATAAGCCGCGTCCGGGAAAGCGTAGGGCGCTGTGTTATCAGAAGCGACTTCAATGGTAATCGCCCTATGGTCGTTTTCCCAGCTGGAAGTGCACCAGGAGCGGTTCTTCTCCTCTACAATGAGGGCAATGCGCCCATCATAGCCTATGCCGTAGTTGCAGCTTGCCTCCCTGCTCGAAGGGGCAAAGATTGCTCCGATCTGTTCGGCAGTTGCCTGGCAGACCGCGCAATGGGGCGTGATCCGGTCAATCTGGCATATCCTCTGCCCGGAATGATTTGGGCTCAGAATGGTGCAGGACACGAGGTTGCTGTTGATATACTTCATACGCTACTCCCGGCCGACCAGTATGCGCTGGTCGGATTCGTCGGTCAGGATCGGGATTGCCGAGTACGGCTTTCTGTTTTGCAACTCCTCCAGGGCCTTGATATTGGGTTTTCGGCCGATGCTCCCGTAAGTCTTGGCCTGGCCGGCCTCGGTGAGGTAGTCTATGTCGCGGCGGATGTGAAATCTTCCATAGTGAACCGTCTGGATGACCTGGTATTTCATGTCATCCCCTCCCGTTTGCACGGCGGATGTGGCCGCAGTCGTTGAACAGCTCCACCCGGGGGAAGACCCATTCGCCCTCTGTAACGGGGAAGCTGATTGTGGTGATGGATGCGAAGTCATAGGGCAACACCGAGGCTACGTAGGGGTAGGGCAGCGCCAGCAGATGGGCCATCAAGAAGCCCGCCGAGCCGCCGTGGCTGAACAGGGCCAGGGTCTCGTCCCCGCCTCCCCGGCAGAGGAATCTGCGGCCCTCGTGCCGGTAGCCTTTTTCGCGCAGAAACTCGTCGAATTTGTCAGTGACTGTGCTGTAATACCGAGTGACAGTATTTTCGGCGAAATAGGGGTGGCGCCTCCAGTCGACTGCGTTAAAGTCAAAGCCCTCTTGGAGCATTCGATAGCCCAGCGTCCAGGGGCGACCGTCCGCGGGAATTCCCGGCCCGCCCCAGGAGATTTCCCCCATGAAGGAAAGGGTAGAAACCTCAAGACCCAGCCGCCGCGCGGTGCAGGCAGCGGTCTGCTGGGCGCGACCGGAGGGAGCGGCATAGATTTCCCGGACACCCTCTACGGAGAGTCGCTCCGCTGCGGCCGCCGCCTGCTTATGGCCCTCCGGGGTCAGACAATCGTTGGCATAATCCGGCTCGCCGTGCCGTACAAATATGATCCTCAATTTGGATTGCCCTCCTTTCCGTCGCTCCTGCACCGTGCCTGATCAGGCACCCACTTCATGCGCAGGCCGGGGATGACCAACGAACCATGGCCCACCAGCAGCGGACAGGCGCCTGACGACACGAATTGCCTGACAGGCAGGTATTATAGCTCAGCGTCCTGAATATTCGGAACCCCTCCGTCTGGCTATGCTCGATACCTTCCATTAAAGGGTAACACTGTCAACTTGGCATTATGGTTCCCAAAACCTCCGTAGCGGCGACTATCAGTCGCCATGCCATCTTCTCTGTGGCAGCAGATTGCGACACGAAGCGAGTCCTTTAGGACCGCCGGCTACGGTGCGTAATCGTTCCGTCTGTTGATATAACGATTCCTTAAGGAAACACCGCACAATCTGCAAAAGCAAAGTCACGAATTTAAATCAGCATAGGGAATGACAACATTCCCCCTCAACAGGGCTCCGAAGGTAAACTCACTCAGGCCTGAAGCCCATAACGGGTATCGGCCAGGAAGAGGTTCGCCAAGGCGAACACCATCTTCAATTGTGAGTCTACCTTCGCTTTACCTCGGTATCGTGTCTTTCGACATCGAAACAGATTCTTGAGACGACGCCAAAGACATGTTCTACCTTGCAACGTACAGACGATTTCCTGTATTCCGCTTTCCTTGCTTTATACTGGCCGCTCCGACTGGGCTTTTTCAGGGTTGACGGACGACGGCATATGCGATATTTGATCTTTTTCCCGAACTTGTTTCGTGTGATTGCGTCTTCTCGCTTGTTGGCCCCCAGATATCCAGC
>JAZSAA010000187.1:0-10626 GCA_045601625.1 Clostridia bacterium
CTTCAATAACAAGATCAAGGTCGCCAAGCGAATCGGCTATTGCTACAGGGATGATGAGTACATCTTTACCCTGATTCGCTATCTTGCTCTACCTTCCCTGCGTTCTGCTGTCCCCAAGTTTCCGTGAAGAACCCATTTTTCGTGACATGGTCGGGTCGTAATCTTCCACGGTTTGCCTGCAATGCTGGAACCCGGCCTTAATCTCAATCTAAATATGTACAAGCATGGGAGGGCATTTTTCGTCATACCAAGGCGAAGGCCCGCAGGCTTGCTGGCGGCAAGTCAAGGGGCTTCAACGCTGGTATGGCGAAAAAGGCACCGCAGGATTGTATAGGTTTAGGTTGAGATTAGTATCAGTATTCTGATTCCCTGCGCAGCAGCAGGACGAGGCCGAGGAAGAGCAGCGCGGCGCCGGCGATATAATAAACCGCGGTTCCGGGGCCGCCGGTGGCCGGCAGGCTGACGCCGGGATTGTTGGGAATCCGGTAGTAGACGGTGGCCGTTTCCGAATTCGGCGTGACATCCGCGCTGTAGTCCTGCCAGTTTTCGTCTGAACGCCTGACGGTGCCGTCCAGGACCAGGCTGGCCGTCTGTGCCCAATTGTAGGGGCACTGGGTGTCCCGGGGGTCGGGCACATAGGCCTTCTCGCCGTCGAAGATGGTCAGCTTCACCTGCATCGGCTCGGCAATGTTATAGCCGTCCGGAGCCCTGGTCTCCACCAGGTAGTAATCTCCCGCCGGGATATCGCCGATCTCGGCGATGCCGTCGTCGTTGACGGTGTAAACCCCGGAGGCCGGGACGTAGTTCCCGTTCCCGATCTTCATGACGTTCTGCGTTTCATCGGCCTTCGCCGGACGATACAGCCTGAACTGCGCCCCCGTCAGCGTCTTCTCGTACATGTTGTCCATCTTCCTGATCGTCAGGCCCTTGGCGAACGCGTTGACGACGTGGGTGTTTGCGCTCGGCATATCATCGGCTGCCTTGCCCCGGCTGCCGCCCGGCGTGGTATGCCAGCCGGTGGCGGGATCATGCTCCCCCGCGGGCACATACGTCGCCGTCAGGGTGTAGCGCTCCACGCCCTGACCCGTGACCGTCGTCGCGTGGGGGCTGGGTGTCAGGTCGTCCTCGGGGGAAACCACCGCCTGTTCAAGCGTGATGACGATGCTTCCGACACCGCTGTGGCCGTAAGCGCCGTAGGGAACGGTGACCGTCCCGCCGGCGACAAGGTCGGCCCAGTTGTCATCTGAAAGGGTCACGACGTCGGTCAGCCGGAAGGTCTCCGGGACCGCCCCGTTCTTTGCCGTCCTGCCGTCGTCGTCGGATTCCGTCACCGGATAGAGGGTGTCGCCGCTGCCGGTCATGACGACGTGCTTGCCGTCGACGGTCCGCGTCACGACCTCGTTGACCAGGATCTCGCCAAACAGCTTCCTGACCTGCGCCAGGGGGTCCACCTCCGTGCCCAGGTACACCGTCCACTGGGTATCGTTGTGGGTCAGGGACAGCTCGTCCACGTTGACATAAGGCGTATCAAAGCTCACCCTGACCGGGCTGTCCAGCGTATAGGATTGATTGCCGAACAGATACCGGTCCGCTTCGGCCTTCGCGCCGGCGTTGGTGGATACCGTATTGCCGCCAAGGAAATCCTCCTTGGCCTTCACATAGAGCCTGCCCTGCCAGCCCGGGCGGGTGATGTTGCCGCTCGCGTCCATGTCCGGCCACGCGAAGCTCTGTTCCGTCCAGGTGACGGTCCAGTTGCCGTTGTCGTCCCTGCCAACAGTGCCCGTATGGCCGAAATCATCGGTGAAGGTATCGCCCACGCCCAGCGGCGTGCCGTCCTTCCTGACCGGGTAGAACGCGGGATCAACGGTATCCGTAACCGCGCCCTGCAGGTTGACCTCCTGGAGGATACCCTCGATGATGTTCTCGATGGTCCTGGCGATATCCTCGCTGCTGTCGGCGCGGCCGGCCTTGCCCGCAGACGCGATGCCATCCAGCCTGCTGGCATTCTGGCCGACCCGCTCCAGGAACAGGCCGAGGGTATACAGCGTCAGGTTCTTCCCGGACGCATCCCTGTAGCTCTTCAGCGTCCAGGCATTGTCTTCGATGTAGCCCCAAACCGTGCTCCAGTCAATGCCGGTTTCGCCCTTGATGTTCGGCGCGCCATCAGTGATCAGCACCGCCACCTGCTGCTTGTCGTTGCCGTTACTGAAGATTCCGGCATCGATCGCCGCCTGCAGGCCCTTGTCCTGGCGCGTGCCGCCCGACAGGGAGATCAGCCTGAGCATGCTCTCGATCTCCGAACGGTTCTTGCCGAACTTGCCCACATACGCGGCGGTCTTGTTGAAGGTGGTCAGGTGCACCTCAGCGTTGGGATCGATCTCATAGACCAGCCCCGTCGCCTTTTCCACCGCCACACACAGGTAATCCAGTCGCGTCCACAGCTTGCCCGGCTCCTTCTTCGGCGCCTGATAGATCGCCGTTTCGAGGACGAAGTTGTTGCTTCTCAGCGTCCAATGGCCATTGCTGTAATTTATGTCGGTAGCGACGTCATAGACCGTCGTTGTCCGCCCGTCCTCGGCCTGGTAATAGGAGGCGTCCACAAATTTCCACGCGTTGGCCGCATGGTCAAAATAGACGGCGTACATCGTGGCGGAGTCATTCTGGTCCGCGATGACATAGTACACGTTCCCGGTTTTATCCTCGCCCGTATTCAGCCAGTAATTCAGGCCGCCATAGTAAGCGCTTCCGTTGGCGAAGCTGCCAACCTGGTAGATATTGGCCGGGAAGAACATGGACCTGGAGGTATCCGTGATGAAGTTGATGACGACGCTCGGGTTCGCCGCCCTTCTTCCGGAGGACGCCTTCAGATCGATCTGGTAGATCCGGTTGTCGTAATCATAGACCCGGGCCGTCTTGTCGGTCTTGATGCTCTCCGTCGTCAGGCCCTTTTTCCACTCGGCCAGGAGCTGCCCGACGGTATCGTCCTCGCCCCATTCAGGTTCCTCGCCCTTCTCATAGACGGCGACGAGGGTCATATTATCGGAATTGAGCTCCACGCTGCCCTCAAGGAGCAGGCGGTCGCTGTAGGTTTTAACCGTCCCATTCCAGGCATCCCTCAGCTGCCACTCCTTGAACTTCCAGCCCGTCTTGCTGGTGGCGACGATGCGCTGCGCATTGACGTACACATTGCCGCTGCTCTTGCCGGGCGTTGTGAACCGGGCCTGGGAGATGAGCTGCCTGCCGTCCACGCCGTATCCGCTGACGCTTCCGTGCGCCGTATCGTCCACGCTGACGGTAAACGCGTAGTCGTCCGGCAGCACCCATATGCGCATGCGGCAGCCGCTGCCCTCGTTCCTGATAAAGCCGCCCTTTCCAAGGTTCCAGTTCAGGTAATACGGCTGGTACAAATCCTTGAAATCAAAGCCGTCTTTCCCGTCGCTTTTGGGTGTAATGCTGAAGCCGCACATCCACCCGTTCGTAGATTTGACATTGTTGACCGGGTGCGCTAGGTCCGAGCTAAAGACGTCGATAAAGGTATCGCCGTTGGTCCAGGTGGGAGAGCCGCCATTGTAGCTGTAGGTCCACCTGTATTCGTCGCCCAGGCTGTCAAAGCCATCGCTGCTGACGATCCCATAGGTGCCGTCTTTCTTCAGCGCCACATTTTGCTTTACACCTTCAATATTGGCGATCGTATAGATGATATACTTTTTGCCATCTGTCAATTCGCCGGCGCTGCTGATCTGCGCGTCCGTCACCCGGATCTCAAACCGATCCCCGTCCTTCATGGTGACGGTCAGCGTCTCCTCGGTGTCGAAGGGCTTCAGGCTGATCAGCGCCCAGTCCACGGGCTCGATCCGGGCGGCGTCGATTTCGGCGATTTCCGCCTCCGTCAGGTCGGCGCTGTACTCGCATTCCAGGCCGAGGGCCTGCTTGAGCCGGCCGACGGTCGTTTCCTGTTCCACCCTGCTGACGTTCACCAGCCCGGGCGCGGAGAAGGCGACGTCCGCGACGTCGTCCACGAATGCCCGAACCTCGTCAAGCCCGGTTTCCGGATCGTCCTGCACGATGTCCAAAGCACGCACCAGTGCCCGGAGGGACAGCCAGCCGCCGCCGGGGATGCTGAGGTCATAGGTCCTGCCGTCCACGTCGTAGTGGAAATCCACGGTATAGACGATGCCATACACCGAGAAGCCCTCAGCGCTGAATACCACGGCCGCTTCACCGTTCCGCCCGGCGGGCAGCACCTCGACGCCGTCGTCGGCAAAGTGCAGCGCGTCGACGTGGCCCTCGGTTTCATCGGCCAGCGCGACGTTCACCGTAACGGCCTGCGCGGGCTGCACGGCATTCCCTTCGGCATCCAGTATGGTGATGTCGAAGAAGCGGGCGCCGGTGATGTGCCGGGTTTCCGGCAGCGCCTCGGCGGCCTGGCCCAGGTAGTCCTCGGCGGGAACCTCCGCCACGGCAAGCCTCGCGCCGGCGGGGATGCCCGCCTGCGCCCCATAGCCCAGGGTGATGTTCCAGGTATCGCCCTCGGCGTCGATATACTTCGTCTCGATGGTCTCCGTCAGGACGATGGCATAGACGGAAAAGCTGTCGGCGGAGAACGCCACCCCGGACGGGTCGGCGGCAGCCTCCCCGTGCTGCTCCACGACCTCGGCCTCGCCCTCGCCGTCCACATGGACCACCACGGCATCCTGGTTCCGGTCGATTTCAGCCACAGTCATGACGACGGAAATCGGAAGCAGCGGTTCGATCTCGTTGCCGTCGGCATCGGTGAAGGTGATGTCCACGGCCTGGACCCGCCTGACCTCGACGAAATCGTCGGATACGGCGGCTTCGATGTTCTCAAGGGTGTCGTCGTCCGCCACATCCGCCACCGCCATGGCGGTTCCCGCGGGGAACGCGCCTTCGGGCGCGGAGACGGCCACCTTCACAAAGGCCGTATGTCCCTCGAAATCCTGGGCGGGGAAGGCGGGCGCCTGCGCGCCTTCCGCCTCCGGGAAGGCGCAGTTCACCAGCGTCAGCGCGTAACGGCTGCCGTTTTCAACGATGATTGTGGTGTTTTCAAAGCTTCGGAGGGGGGTGATCAGATGGTCCCCGTCCGCCTCGACGACGTCGAGCAGCTCACGGTCGTACTCGAGCGTCCAGGCGGGCGCTTCCTCCGCGGGGGCTTCCGGCTCATGCGATTCGTCTTCCCCGGCTTCCCCAGCTTCGGTCCCGGCTTCTTCCGCCTTGTCCACGTCGCCCGCGGCCCGGGCCAGCATGGCGTTCAGGGACAGCGGATACCCATCGACCTCCGCGAGGTCGATGGTCGCACTGTAGGCAAGCGGTTCGCCAGCCTGTTCCTTCGTTTCCGACTCGGCCGGTTCCTCCGCTTCCCCGGTCGGTTTCTCGGTTTCCCCGGTCGGTTCCTCGGTTTCCCCGGCCGGTTCCTCGGTCTGTTCTTCGGCCACTTCGGCCTGTTCTTCTGCTTCCCTGGTCGATTCAGTCTGTTCTTCAGTCGCTTCGGCCTGGTCTTCCGCTTCTTCGGTCGGTTCTTCAGTCTGTTCCTCTGCTTCTTTGGACTGCTCCCCGACTTCTTTGGGCTGTGCTTCGGCCCGTGCTTCGCCGGCCTGTGCTTCAGCGACTTCGGTCTGTTTCTCCGCTTCTTCGGTCGGTTCTACAGCCGCTTCGGCCTGTCCCTCCGCTTCTTCGGTCGATTTCCCTGTCGCTTCGGTCGGTTCTTCGGATTCTCCGTTGAGCGCTTCTTCCTCAATCGCCTGCTTTTCCCCGTCTACCGTCTCTTCTTCCTCTGGAGCCTGTTCCGCCTCCACGGATGCGTCCTCTGTGTCGGGCGTCGCTTCCCCTGCATCCTGTGTTTCCGAGACAGACGGGGCCTCCGCGGAAGTCTCCGCCTCCACAGCGGACGGTTCCTCTGCGGCGTAGGCTTCCCCCTCAGGCTGCGCAGTTTCAGGGGTCTGCTCTTCACCGTCCGCCGCCGCCACACCGTCCACCAATCTGACGACCGTGACGCCGTTGGCCGCGATCAGGGCCAGTCGGGCCTCGGCAAAATCCCTGTTGGCCCATACCCTGAAATCGCCGTCGATCCGCTCAATACCGATCAGATCTGTCTCTGTCTCGCCGTCGTCAACGACGCCGACTTCGTCGATCTCATCGGACGCGATTTCCATGCCCAACGCCTCGATGATCCCGCTGACCAGCGCCTCCCTGCCCAGCGCGAAAGCCCCGGGCGCGCTGTCAGCGCCATTGGACACGGCCTGTGCGGTCGCGTCGTCGTCGTTTTCCTGCGTGAAATCCAAATCGTCGAGGGACAGGTCCAAATCCAGATCCCCCGCCCCGACCATGGAATCCGTCAACTGGGGCGTCGAATCGTCGATGCTTAGCTCGGTGGTCAAATCCTCCCAATCCGGGCTTTGCTGGTAGCAGGCATCCGTGTGGACATGCTCCGCCCTGCCGCAGACCAGCGCGTCCCCGGCATAGCAATCCGACGTATGCGCATGTTCTTCCGCGTACCCGCACATCGGAATGCGTTCAAGCGTATTGGCGTTTCGCTTCAGCGAGTTCATGGTAAACAGCAAAACAATCACGCACAGGAGCGACAGCGCCCTCCTGCACGCGACATTTTTTTTTTCTCTTTCGTGAAATTTCTTCGATCATTTTATTCATCAAGCCACACCTCCCATACCCGGTAGATGGCCGTTTTTTTATTCAGGTTATCTTATACTACTTAGATGTCGAACGCATTAATTCTGTTTCCCCCAGCTAAAACTTGTCGATAAGTTTTCGTTAATCTCTTGTGCAACCGAACGCCGACGCAATTCACCCAAGGTCACCACGTCATCTCATACGATGACTTAACCCGATCAACACATCCCCTTGACGTGCCCTTTCAATGCCTGTATAATAAAGGCAAGATATTATAGAAGGGATGTGTTTCCATGACCATCAGGGAATTGCGCAGCGGAAAGAAGCTGTCTCAGGCGGCCTTCGCCCAGGCCCTCGGCATCAGCGCCTCCGCCGTGGGGGCCTACGAGAGCGGCCGCGCCAGGCCCGGCGAAGCGGTGCTGGCGAAGATCCGCGAGGTGTACGGCGTGGACATCGGCGAGGATAAGCCGGCCCCGAAGGCCAGGAAGGCCGCCCCCGCCCCGAAGCCGAAGAAACGCGCCGCGAAGAAGCCCGCCGAGCCCCAGATCATCATCCAGTCGCCCCTGGGCGGCGAGATCACCCCCTTCGCCATACTGGCCCGAGTCGGCCAGGTGGACAAGGTGTACATCCGCGTCGACCTGAACAAGGCCTTCTGGGTCAAAGGCACCCAGACCGGCAGCGTCGATCTGTGGTGAAGGGCCAGGCCCATCGCATTTAACTTGTCCCTTTCCCGCTTTTCTGGTACAATACACCCATATCAAAGGGACAGGAGCGCGGCATGAAAGACATTGCGATCATCGGCATGGGCGCGCTGGGGCTGCTCTACGGGGACATGCTCCAGTCGGCGTTCAACGTGGGCTTCATTGTGGACGAGGGGCGCAGGGCGGCCTATGCCCGGCAGCCGATCACCGTCAACGGCACGGAAAAGGCCTTCCCCCTGCTGCCGGCCGGCGGGGAGGATCCTATGGATCTGGTGATCTTCGCCGTGAAGGGCACCGTGCTGGAACGGGCCATCGAGGACGCTGCGGGATACATCGGGCCGGATACGATCATCCTCTCGCTGCTCAACGGTATCACCAGCGAGGCGATCCTGGGCGGGCGCTTCGGCTTCGACCACATCGTATACTGCACCGCCCAGGGCATGGACGCGGTGCGGGTGGACCGTTCGCTGCGCTACACCCGGCGGGGCCAGCTTTGCATCGGCCTCCCCGGCGGCGCGACCTCGCCGGACCTCGAGGCCCTCTGCGCCGCCTTCGACGCCGCCGGTGTACCCTATGCCGTCGACAGGGACATCATGCACCGGCTGTGGAGCAAGTTCATGCTGAACGTCGGCGTCAACCAGGTGCTGATGGTCCGGGAGGGCAGCTACGGCGACATCCAGAAGCCCGGCCCGGCCCGGGAGCAGATGATCGCCGCCATGCGCGAGGTCATTCCCCTCTCCCGGCTGGAGGGCGTGCCGGTCACCGAGGACGACCTCCAGGACTACCTGGACCTGATGGACACCCTGTCCCCCGGGGGCATGCCCTCGATGCGCCAGGACGGTCTCGCCCGCCGCAGGAGCGAGGTGGAGCTGTTCGCCGGCACGGTCTGCCGCCTGGCGGACCGGCACGGCCTGGACGTGCCGGTAAACCGGGATCTGTACGAAACGATCCGGGCCATGGAGGCGGGGTATTGATTTTCCGCCGCGCCCAGGACGGCGACCGATCCCCGTTCCACGTCCTCCCGGCGTGGTCGCAGGATCTCACCTTATCCAACAAATCTCAACCTTCCCCACGGCCCAGAATTAATAATCCCGTGGCATAATAAACCACAGAATACATGTGGCACGATACATGCGATACACCTTCGCAGATACGATACAGCGGTGTATCGCATTATATCGTTTTGGAGGTCGTGTCCCATGTCCGAAAATCGTTCCAACGCCTTTCTCATTGAGGAAAAGCCGGGTCGGCTGATGCGCAGATACGCCGTGCCCTGCATCATTTCGCTGCTGGTGGCGGCGCTGTACAACATCGTCGACCAGATCTTCATCGCCAACGCGCCCTATCTGGGCAGCACCGGCAACGCTGCCAATACGGTGGTATTCCCGCTGACCGTGGTGGCGCTGGCCATCGCCGTGATGATCGGCGACGGCGCCTGCGCCTTCGTATCCATCAGCCTGGGGGCCAACCACCGGGACAACGCCCACAAGAGCATCGGCAGCGCCGTGATCGCCTGCGTGGCGTCCAGCGCGGTGCTGACGGCCCTGTACCTGGCCTTCGCGGACCCGCTCCTGGCGCTGTTCGGCGGCCGGGTCAACGAGGAAACCTTCCACCACGCCCGGGAATACTTCTTCTGGATCGCCTTGGGCGTGCCCTTCTACATGTTCGGCCAGGCGATGAATCCCATCATCCGCTCCGACGGCAGCCCGAAATTCGCCATGGCGACCACGGTGCTGGGCGCGGTGGCCAACCTGATCCTCGACCCCGTCTTTATCTATGGCCTCCACTGGGGCATGATGGGCGCGGCGGTGGCCACGGTGCTCGGCCAGGTGCTCACCGCGGCGCTGGCGGTATGGTACCTGTGCCACATGAAGGCGGTAAAGCTGTCCCGGGACAGCTTCCACATCCATCCCCGGCTGATGCGGCGCTATATTCCCCTGGGCGTATGCTCGTTCCTGGCCCAGATCTCGCTGGTGGCGGCGATGGCGGCCATCAACAACATGATCCAAAAGTACGGCGCGCTGGACCCGGTGTTCGGCCAGGCCCAGTACGCCCAGATCCCCATGGCCGTGGTGGGCATTGTGATGAAGTTCTTCCAGATCGTCATCTCCATCGCCATCGGCCTGGCGGCGGGCTGCATCCCCATCGTGGGCTACAACATCGGTGCGAAGCGGCCCGACCGGGTGCGGGCGCTGTTCAACCTGCTGCTGGCAGCCGAGGCCGCCGTGGGCTTCGTCGCGCTGCTGGTCGTGGAGCTGTTCCCCCGCCAACTGATCGCCGTGTTCGGCGCGGCCAACGAGAGCGCCTATTACACCGACTTCGCCGTGAAGGCGTTCCGGGTGTACCTGTGCATGCTGCCGCTGGCCACGGTGAACAAGGGCACGTTCATCTTCCTCCAGGCCATGGGCAGGGCGCTGGAATCCACGGCACTGTCGATGGTGCGCGAGGTGGTGTTCGGCGTGGGCTTCGCGCTGCTGCTGCCCCGGTTCTTCGGCCTGGACGGCGTGCTTTACTCGATGCCGGTGTCCGACGTGCTGACCTTCGCCATCTCCCTCGCGCTGATCCTGCGCACCCAAAAATCGCTCGGACGTGAGGGCGACATGATCCGCCGTACGGCCGAGGCGGTGTAACCATTGCATAGAATGTTTCGCTTCGTTCATCAATGACATGGCTTGCGTTTGCCGCATGGTCATCCCGGGTGAAGCGAAGGGGTTTCCAAATGAAAAAGGAGGGCCAACCCATGCTTGGACAAATCGTCACCCACACCCGATTCGGACGGGGCCGGGTCACCGCCTTCGACCCACCGCGCATGGAAATCACCTTCGACGACGGCGCAGCTCGGTCCTTCGCCTATCCCCAGGCCGTCGAGGGGTTCATCCGCTTTGAGAGCCCGGCGGCCATGGAAAAGGCCGTCCGGGACCGCCAGCAGGCCGAAGTCGTCCAGCGGGAAGCCGAGATGGCACGCCTGATGGAAAACCGCCGCCGCGCCGAGGAGGACAACCAACGCCGCCTGGACGCCATCCGGGAGAAAAAGGTCGCCGCCGCCCGCCGCACCGCCGCCAGGTCGGCCATGGCGAGGAAGGCGAAGGCGGAGGAGAAGTAAATACTGATTTATCGAGCTGATGCTCGATAAATCAGTATTTGAGTATTTAGTATTTAGTGGTTAGTATTTAGTGGTGGTGCAAATCCCTACGGGATTTGTTTGATTATAAGGAAATGGTAGAGGCTTCAACATTTCTTGATCCCTTGAATCAAAAGAAATCCGCAAGGATTTCCTCCT
>JAZSAA010000188.1:0-4371 GCA_045601625.1 Clostridia bacterium
TTCGAGGAGGCCGCTGAGCTCGGTACGCGCCGGGTGATTCAGGAGCATTCCACCATAGGAATGGTGGTGACGACGGACGGCAGCATCGTCGACATGCCGCGCTCGGCCTATGTGGACGCGGAGGAACGTGTGGTGCGGGAGCTGAAGGCGCTGGGCAAGCCCTTCGTCATCGTCCTCAACTCCAAAGCGCCGAATTCCCCGGATACCCGGCGGCTGGCTGACGGGCTGGCCCGGCAGCACGGCGTGCCCGTCCACCCGGTCAACGTGCTGGAGATGCGCCTGGAGGACCTGAACGCCCTGCTGGAGAGCCTGCTGTTTGAATTCCCCATCCGCGAGGTGCGCATCCAGGCCCCCGCGTGGCTGACGGCGCTGGCGGACGACCACTGGCTGGGCAAATCGGTGCTGGACACAGTGCGGGAAGCCGCCGGGAGGATGCGCCGGGTGGCGGACCACGGAATTCTGAAGGCCGCGCTGGACGGCAACGAGTACGCCGAGGACGCCCTGCCGGTGGGCATCGACCTGAACCGGGGCGCGCTGGAGTACAGGCTGAGCCTGAAGGACGGCCTGTTCTACCGGGTGCTGGGGGAGGCCTGTGGCGAGAACATCGAGGGGGAGGCCCACCTGTTCGGCCTGATGAAGCAGCTGGTGGCGGCGAAGCGGGCCTATGACCGGGTGGCCGGGGCGCTGGAGCAGGCGCGCAGCAGCGGCTACGGTGTGGTGACGCCCGCCCTGGACGAGCTGGCCCTCCAGCCGCCGGAGCTGGCGAAGCAGGGCGGCCACTACGGCGTACGCCTGCGGGCCAACGCCCCGTCGCTGCACATGATCCGCGCCGACATACAGACCGAGGTGAACCCCTTCGCCGGCTCCCAGAGTCAGTCCGAGGAGCTGGCCCGGTCCCTGAAGGAGAAGATGGAGGCCGGCGGCGACGCCATCTGGGAGACGGAGATCTTCGGGAAGACCCTCAGCGACCTGGTCCGCGAGGGTGTCAACGGCAAGCTGAACCGCCTGCCCGAGGACGCGCGGCAAAAGCTGCGGCAGGCACTGGAGAAGGTCATCAACGAGGGCAATGGGGGGATGATCTGCATTATGCTGTGACAATTGTTTTATGTCAAAATGCAGGGACGGCGATGCGCCGCCCCTGCATTTTGCGTTTATTTCAGCCCGAACATTAACAGTCCTGCAACCAAAGCCGCCGGTAAAAATGATAAAATAGCGTGTATCTGTATGTAAACCGGTCGTTTGGCCGTCTGGAAGGCTGTGATAGAAATGCAGGACAATACGCCGCGGGCGTCCCGAAGTCCACAGGGGGCTTCATCGGGGCGGCATACTTCATCCGGGAGCGCAAGGCGCGCCTCGTCAGGGAAGCGGCGTCCGGCCAAGGCTGCCCTCACCCCGAAGAAGATCGCCTGGCGGGTGGGGCTCTGCGTGCTGACGGCGCTGGCGCTGGTGCTGGTGGCGGCGCTGGGGGCCGGGTTCATCGGCTTCAAGGGCCCCTCCCAGAGCCTGGGCGACCTGCTGACGGTTTCGATGCTGGAGACCAGCGCGCTGAAATTCGTGCCCCGCATCTACTATACCGCGGCCGAGGTGGACGCCATCAAGGCCCGCAACGAGGTGGGCGAGCTGGAGGACGAGACCGACACCTCGATGATCGTCATCGCCGGGCCCACCCCCGAGCCGGGCAGCGAGGACGTCTCTCCCGTGGCCACGCCGAAGCCGGAAAACCTGATCGTCGAGGAAAACGGAATACAGATCTTCGAGGTCCACGGCCCCACCTACAACGGCTGGATCATGGTGGTGCAGGACCCGTCCCGGGTGTCCGTGGGCGTGTGCCGGGAGAATTTCAACTCCAAGCCCGGCCTGGTGCTGCACGACATCGCCGCCCGCTACAACGCCATCGCGGCCATCAACGGCGGCGGCTTCTCGGACGAGGGCGGCCTGGGCAACGGTGGCCGGCCCATCGGCCTGGTGATCTCAAACGGCGAGGTGCTGAACAAGGCCAGCATCAATTCCGACCACAACATCGTCATGGGCTTCGACCAGGACAATAAGCTGATCGTCGGCAAGATGACCTCCGAGGAGGCCGTGAACAAGGGCCTGCGGGACGCGCTGGCCTTCGGCCCGGCCCTGGTGGTCAACGGCGAGGCGGCGAAGTTCTCCGGCTCCAGTTCGGGCCTGAACCCCCGCACGGCCATCGGCCAGCGCAGGGACGGCGCGGTGCTGCTGCTGGTCATCGACGGCCGGCAGGCCTCCAGCCTCGGGGCCACCTACGCCGACATGATCAACGTGCTGATGGAATACGAGGCCTTCAACGCCGCGAACCTGGACGGCGGCTCGTCGTCGATGCTGTGGTACAACGGCGAGTACATCAACAAGGGCGTCATACTGACCGGCTCCCGCGAGCTGCCCACGGCGTTTATCGTGCGGTGACGGAGGCAACGATGGACAAGAACAAGCACAGGAAAAAGAAGAGGGGCCTGCTCTCCAGCCGGTTCTATCAGATTTACTTTGCCGTCGTCGCCGTGGCGCTGGTGGCCATCGTCATCTTCCTGATCTGGCTGCGGGGCGCGGTGGCCGACTACGAGGTCGCCCAGCCCGTCCACGCCGCCGCGGAGGTCGCCGCCCTGTTCGAGGAGGGCGACTGGGACCGCATCTACGACCTGGACACCTCCGCGAAGGAGGTCTCCGGCGGCGACAAGGCCCTGTACGTCCGCCAGCTCACCGAGGCGACTGACGACGGGGACATCGCCTGGGGCCCGGCCTTCTCCGGCAATCCGGACGAGATGAAGTACACCGTCACCCTGGACGACGACAAGCTGGCCACCTTCACGCTGGTGCCCAGCGGCCAGACCACCGCCCACGGCAACCGGCTGTGGAAGCTGGGCACGGTGACCACCCACGTGGCCGTGGAGGGCACCGAGGCGGCGGGGGACATCACCGTGGCCCCCTACCGGGTCAAGGCCCCGGAGGGCTACACCGTCACCGTCAACGGCCGGGAGCTGACCCAGGCGGACGCCATGTCCACCGGCGAGGCCATCTTCCAGGCGGACTTCCTGCCGGAGGGCATCGCCGCCCCCACGATGACCGAATACGCCTTCTTCTCCGAAGAGGGCGCGCCGGTGCTCAGCGCGAAGGACGCCACCGGCAAGGAGGCGCCGGTGGAGCCCGACGGCGACAACCGCTGGATCTGCAACCTGAAGGAAGACGAGGACTTCAAGGGCCAGTTTTCCAGCGCGGTCGTCGCCCTGGCCGAGCGTGTGGCGAAGTACACCGTGAAGGACCTGTCCCGCAACGGCATCATGAAGGACGTGGCCAGTGAATCCCCGGCGGAGAGCATCCTGAAGAAGTTCAGCAACGACTGGGCACCGCCCCACAAAACCGCCACCGTCTCCGACGCGAAGGTCACCGACTTCCACGTGCTCAGCGACGACTGCTTCACCTGTCACGTGGAGTTCACCTTCACGCTGCGCACCCGCCGCGGCAACGACTACGTCTATCCCACGTCCTACACCTTCTGTATTGTCAAGCGCAAGGGCGCGGGGAAGCTGTACAATATCAATTTCAACTGATGCCGCATGTAGCGACGTCTGCGCCGCCACCGTGGCGATGACGTGCGCGTTATGGCGGCCCAGGGGCCGCCGCTACAGGGCGACGGAGCATGGCGGCAGGTTGCCGCCGCAACATGAACGTCTTCGCTTCGCCCGGAATGACAGGCTGTCGCGTACCGTTGTCATCCTGAGCGGAGGCGAAGCCGGAGTCGAAGGACATTCCCCCTCTACACCCGAACCCATCCCCGGAGGATTACGATGCAAACGGAAAAGAAGCCTCAAAACCGCAAAAAGCTGACCCGGGCCCAGCGCCGGCGCCGGCGCAGGATACGCCGCAACGCCTGGCGCATTACGCTGTCGGTGCTGACGGTCGTCGTGCTGGTGCTGGTGGGCGCGCTGTGCGCGGGCTACGCCGCGTTCAGGGGCCCGTCCCAGACCGTGGGCGACCTGCTGACCGTGTCCATGCAGGAGACCAGCGCGCTGAAATTCGTGCCCCACATCTACTACAGCAACGCAGAGGTGGACGCGATCCTGGAGCGAAACTCCGTTTCCGCCGGGGACAGCGAAACCGATACCTCGCTGATCGTCATTGAAAAACCCACGCCCACCCCCTCGCCGGAGGAAATCGCCGCGGCGCAGGAGAAGTCGCAGCAGGCCCAGGTCGAGGCGACGCCCAGCCCCACGCCGCCGCCGGAGAACCTGATCGCCTCCGAGGACGGCATCGAAGTGTACAGTGTCGTGGGCGGCACCTACCAGGGCTACATGATGGTGGTCAAGGACCCCTCCCGCGTCACCGTGGGCACCTGCCGGGACAAGTTCGACGGCT
>JAZSAA010000189.1:0-13083 GCA_045601625.1 Clostridia bacterium
TTCTCCACCACCCCCGGCGAGAGCTTCCAGACCACCGAGAACAACGAGTCCGGCGCGGCCGAATCCGTGTTCATCGGCGCCATGTTCACCGGCGTGTGCCCGGGCTACGAGGTGCTGTGCCGGCTGTACGGCTGGACGGACGAGGCCGAGCAGGTGGCCGGCTGGTACGCCGACATGGAGAAGGCCCTGCTGACCGCCGGCTGGGACGGCGAGTGGTTCGTGCGTGCCTACGACGCCTACGGCAACAAGGTGGGCAGCCACGAATGCGACGAGGGCAAGATCTACATCGAGCCCCAGGGCTTCGTGGTGATGTCCGGCGTGGGCGTGAAGGAGGGCTATGCCCAGAAGGCCATGGACAGCGTGGAAAAGCACCTGTTGTCCGAGCACGGCGTGGCGATCCTGACGCCTCCCTACACCGTATACCACGTCGAGCTGGGCGAGATCAGCTCCTACCCGCCGGGATACAAGGAGAACGGCGGCATCTTCTGCCACAACAACCCCTGGATCGCGCTGGCGCAGGCCCGCCTGGGCCACGGCGGCAAGGCCTTCGACATCTACCGTCGCACCTGCCCCGCCTGGATCGAGGACCAGGAGCTGCACTACACCGAGCCCTACGTGTACAGCCAGATGGTGGCCGGTCCCTACGCCCCCCACTTCGGCCAGGCCAAGAACAGCTGGCTGACCGGCACCGCGGCCTGGAGCTTCTACACCATCAGCCAGGGCATACTGGGCGTCAAGCCGGACTACGACGGCCTGAAGCTGGACCCCTGCCTGCCCAAGGAGCTGACCGACCTGCATCTCGTGCGCAGGTTCCGGGGCAGCACCTACAACATCCACATCGTCAACAAGGCCGGCGACGAGAAGGGTAGGCTGACCCTGACCGTGGACGGCGTGGCCCTCGACGGCAACGTTATCCCCGCCGACAAGGCTCCCGCGACCCACGAGGTCGAGGTCGTGCTGGCGTAAGCCGTACATTGCCAGAATCGCCCCTCCCCCGCATGCGCGGGAGGGGCAATTCTGTTTGTTTCATCAGAGGCCGCAACGTTCACGGAACCCTCCGTTTTTGTCCCGCATCACAGCCCCATCGCCGACTTGATGCCGGGCATCTGCTGGATGCGGGCGACCAGGGTGTCCTGGCGCATCCTGCCGCGCAGGCGGATGCGGGCGATGTACCCGGCCTGGGCGGCGTCCTCGGCGGTGTGGATGGTGAGGTTCACGATGGACATGCGGTTGTCCTTGCAGAAGCGCAATACCTGATCCAGCGAGGTCTTCTGGTTGTACAGCAGCTCCACCGCGTACACGGGGGTGTGCTGTATGGTGCCGCCCAGCCGGGCCAGCCAGGTCTCCGCCAGCAGCACCAGCGCCGTGCCCACCAGGCCAAGCTCGTAATAGCCGCTGCCGATGGCCAGGCCGATGATACCGGTGGTCCACAGCCCCGCGGCGGTGGTCAGGCCCTTGATGGTCATGCGCTTGGTGATGATGATGGTGCCCGCGCCGATGAAGCCCAGGCCGGAGATCACCTGTCCGCCGATGCGGGAGATGTCCGAGGGCAGCTTCATTCCCATATAGATGTACAGGCTGGTCAGCGCCGCCAGCGCCGCCGCCAGGCATACCAGCGTGTGGGTGCGGAAGCCGGCGGGGCGGTTCTTGGACGAGCGCTCCAGGCCGATCAGCGTGCCGCACAGGCAGGCCATCAGCGTCTTGACCGCCACCGCGCCAAGGCCCAGCGCCCGTATGCCGTCGAATATTGGAAGCAAGGGAGGTCCCTCCGTTCTTTGATGGGGTTGGCATCACCGTTTGGCGGCGCAGGCGACGCCGCTACGGTCGTTTCGGATGTCGAGGGCAAAGCGGAATCGCTGGAGAGATGTCGCCCCGTTTACGAAATCAATTCCTGTACCGAATGTACGCAGGACAGCTCGGCCACCGAGGACAGCATGGCCGAGTGGGAGTGGTTCGTTCGGGCCAGCTGGAGTATGAATATAGCCGAGGGATACTTCTCGTCCTTGCGCTCGGTGCGCTCAACGTCGATGTCGAACACCCGCACGCCTTCGCCCTCGATGGCCCGGGTGATGCGGGCGATGTCGTCCACGCCGTTGAATTCCACGTTCAGCGTTATGTTGCGCAGACGCCGCTTGAAGGCGAATTCCAGCGGCGACATCACGTTCAGCAGCAGCACGATCAGCACGAGCGCCATCAGCACACCCTCGTAAAACCCCGCGCCGGCGGCCAGGCCCATCGCCATCGTGGCGAACAGGCCGGTGGAGGTGGTCAGCCCGTTGACCTGCTGGTGGGCCACCTTGATGATGATGCTCGCGCCCAGGAAGCCGATGCCGGTGATGACCGACGAGGCCAGGCGGGAGGCGTCGAACTTCATGCCCACCTCTTCCACCACGTCGGCCCAGGGGCCGGTCAACATCGCGTATTGGAACTGGGTCAGCAGCACGGCCATCGCCGCGCCGACGCTGATGAGCATATAGGTGCGAAAGCCCGCCGCCCGGGCCTTCTGCGACCGCCCGAAGCCCACCACGCCGCCGCTGAGCATGGCCAGCAGCAGCCGCAGCAGCGCCGACGAAAAGCTGAATTCACGAAGGCTTGCCAGCAATGCCTGCATGGGCAGATCCCCTTCCATTGGTATCGTTTGTCCTGTAACTATAAATACAGAAGCCGCATTAAACATCAACAGGTTTGCATAAAAACTCTGCATGCGGCAGCAAAGCCGTATTGACAACCCCGAATGTCGATTGTATAATATTCATATATTCGTGCATTTTATCAAACAAAATTCCATTTTTTGGGGCAGATCATATGCCCTGCGCGATACAGGCGGGAGGTAACGCACATGAACGTCATCGGTCTCGATATGGGCACCACCACGCTTTCGGCGGTGGTGGTGGACAGCGAAAGCGGCGCCATGCCACAGATCCTGAACATCGCCAACGGTGCGGCGCTGGACCCGGCGGAGCCCTTCGAGCGGCTCCAGGACCCGGAGATCATCGCCCAGCGCGCGCTGGTCCTGGTGGACGCGCTGAAGCGCTCCCGGGACATCGCCGCCATCGGCCTGGACGGGCAGATGCATGGCATCGTCTACGTGGACGCCGACGGCCGCGCCGTCAGTCCCCTGTACACCTGGCAGGACCAGCGGGGCGCGGAGCCCCTGGGCGACACCACCTGCGCCGGGGAGCTGGCCCACAGGACGGGCCGCCCCGTGTCCACAGGCTACGGCCTGGTCACCCACTTCTGGAACGTCCTCAACGGCAGGGTGCCGGAGGGCGCGGCGAAGCTGTGCACCATCTACGACTACATCGGCATGCGGCTGACCGGGCGGAAAACGCCGCTTCTGCACGTCTCCTCCGCCGCCAGCATGGGCCTGGTGGACCCGTCCACCGGCCAGTGGGACGTGGCGGCGATCCGCCGCGCAGGCATGGACCCGGCCATACTGCCTGAGGTAACGGACGAATGCACGATCATCGGCCGCGACCCGGACGGCATCCCGGTGTGCTGCGGCCTCGGCGACAACCAGGCCAGCTTCATCGGCACCGTGCGGGAAATGGAGGGCAGCGTGCTGATGAACATGGGCACCGGCGGGCAGATCTCCATGCTGGCCGGGTGCGCGGCGGCGCAGGGCGACCTGGAGGCTCGGCCCCTGGGCGGCGGACAGTCGATCCTCGTGGGCTCGATGCTCTGCGGCGGGCGCGCCTACGCGCTGCTGGAGGGCTTCATGCGCAGCTGCGCAAAGCTGGCGGGCGACGCCGAGCAGCCCCTTTACGAGGCCATGAACCGGCTGGGCCTTGCGCTGCTGGACGACGACCGACCCCTCACCGTGGACACCCGCTTCAACGGCACCCGCGCCCGGCCCGAGCTGCGGGGCTCCATCGCCGGCATCGGCATCGATAATTTCGACGCCGGTCACCTGGTGGCCGGCACGCTGCTGGGCATGGCGAAGGAGCTGCACGGCCTCTACGAAGCCATGCTTGCCGCGGGCAGCGCCCCCGCGACGCGGATGATCGGCTCCGGCAACGGCATTCGCAGGAACCCGGCGCTGAAGCGGGCCTTTGAGAAGGTCTTCGGCCTTCCGATGCGGGTTCCCGCCCACGCCGAGGAGGCCGCCTTCGGCGCGGCCCTGGCCGCCATGACCGCGGCGGGCCTGAAGCCGTCCCTCGAAGCGGCCCAGAGGCTGATCCATTATAATTAGTAAAAACAACTTCATTCACAAAACAGCACGATAAACTCTTGTCAAACCTGTAAAACCATGTTATAATACCTTGAAGGTTGGTCGGCCGATATCCCGTCGGGGCACATCCGCCGGCCATGGACGATTCAACGCGGCAGAGCCGCTGAGATAACACAGAAAGGAGCAGACGAATGAGCGAATATGCCGTTTCAATGGAGCATATCAACAAGTCGTTCCCCGGCGTCAAGGCGCTGGACGACGTGCAGCTCCACCTTCAGTCCGGGCGCGTGATGGCGCTGCTGGGCGAGAACGGCGCGGGCAAATCGACGCTGATGAAAATTCTGTCCGGCGTTTACACCCGCGATTCCGGCAACATCGAAATCTTCGGAAAGAAGATCGAGGGGGACCTGAACACCAAGCAGGCCCAGGAGCTGGGCGTCGCCATCATCCACCAGGAGCTGAACATGTGCCAGCACCTGACCGTCGCCGCAAACATGTTCCTGGGGCGTGAGCTGATCAAGGGCGGGCGTCTCGACACCGCTGAAATGAACAAGCGCGCCGTCGCCGAGCTGGCCAAGCTGGGCATCCACGACCTGGATCCCGACGAGATCGTGGGCAACCTGACCGTGGGCCGCCAGCAGATGGTCGAGATCGCCAAGGCGCTGCTGATCAACGCCAAGGTCCTGGTCATGGACGAGCCCTCCTCGTCCCTGTCCAACGCCGAAATCGTGGAGATGTTCCGCATCGTGCACGAGCTGAAGGCCATGGGCACCGCCATCGTCTACATCAGCCACCGCCTGGGCGAGCTGCACCACATCGTGGACGACGTGACCATCATGCGCGACGGCCGTTACATCACCGAGGGCAAATTCGAGGACTTCACCATGGAGCAGATCATCGCCAACATGGTGGGCCGCGAAATCACCAACCAGTTCCCCCGCGACACCGTGCCGAAGGGCAAGAAGATCATGGAGGTCAAGCACCTGAAGGCGGGCCGCATGGTGCGCGATGTGTCCTTCGACGTGTACGAGGGCGAGGTGCTGGGCTTCTCGGGCCTGGTGGGCGCCGGCCGTACCGAGACCATGCGCGCCATCTTCGGTGCCGACCCCAAGGAGAGCGGCGAGATCCTGCTGGACGGCAAGCCCCTGAACATCCACGATCCGGGCTCCGCCATCCGCCAGGGCATCGTGCTGGCCCCCGAGGACCGCAAGAAGGAGGGCCTGTGCACGAAGCTGTCCATCCGCGACAACATCGCGCTGCCAAACCTGGACATCATCGCCCCCGGCTTCACCAAGACCATCAACAAGAAGATCGAGAATGAGATGATCGAGAAGGGCAAGAACTCGCTGACCATCAAGATGGCAGGTCCCGAGATCGAGGCTGGCAGCCTCTCCGGCGGCAACCAGCAGAAGGTGGTCGTGGCCAAGTGGCTGGCCCGCCAGAGTCGGGTGATCATCTTCGACGAGCCCACCCGCGGCATCGACGTCGCGGCCAAGGTGGAAATCTACGAAATCATCAATGATCTGAAAAAGCAGGGCGTCGGCGTCGTCATCGTCTCCTCCGAGCTTCCGGAGGTCATGGGCATCTCCGACCGCATCATCGTGATGTGCAACGGGCGGATCACCGGCGAGGTGGACCCGCGCAACACCTCGGAAGAGGAAATCATGACCTACGCGACCCAGTTCGGCGACAACGCCACCTGATCGCGTCGTCCCCAAGCGATATATTAAAGGAGGAGGCCCCGAGCCATGAAAAAGAAGAGTTTCCTGTCCAAGCCCGGCGTGGCGTCGGTCGTAACGGCATTTGCCGGCGTCGTCGTCCTGATGATCATCTTCGCCATCATGAACCCCAACTTCATCAAATCCACCAACCTGATGACCCTCACCCGTTCCATCTGCCCCTACCTGCTGGTGGGTATCGGCCAGGGCATCGTTTGTATCACCGGCAACATCGACCTGTCCATCGGCTCCGTGCTGGGCATGTCCGCCATGATCTCCGCCACCATGATCTGCAACGGCACCCCCGTGCTGGTGGCGCTGCTGGTTGACCTGATCGCCTGCCTGTGCGTGGGCGTGATCAACGGCGTGCTGGTCGGCAAATTCAAGCTGCCCCCCTTCATCGGCACCCTGGGCACCATGACCATCTGCCGCGGCATCGCGCAGCTGGTGAACAACAACTACAACACCACCGACATCGGCACCGGCGGCCTGAAGGACGTCTTCCGCGACACCTTCTACTATGGCAGGATCGGCTTCCTTTACTGGGGCGTCATCATCTGCCTGGTGATCTGGTTCATCTTCAACTACATCATGAGCTACACCGCCACCGGCCGTCATATCTACGCCATCGGCTCCAACGTTGACGCGGCCCGCCTGTCCGGCGTGGACGTGTTCAAGACCACCACCGTCGCCTACACCATCTCCGCGTTCTGCTCCTTCATGGCCGGCCTGATCACCATGGCCGCCGCCGGCATGGGCTCCATGCAGGCCGGCATGAGCTACGAGATGTACGGCGTTGCGGCTGCCGTTATCGGCGGCATCTCCACCCTGGGCGGCACCGGCCTGCTGGTGGGCGTCATCGCCGGCTCCTCCGTGTGGGCCATCCTGCAGAACGGCCTGACCATGGCGGACGTGCCCGTGGCCATGCGCAACATCATCATCGGCATCATCGTGGTGGCCTGCGTGCTGTTCGACATCATGCGCCGCCAGGGCATCAAGATCGGCAAGAAGAAGGCCGCCTGATCCCATCCCCTACGGTTTCAGAGGCCGGACGCGCATCACCGGCCTTTGTATAGAAACAATCCCAACAACTATTTTAGGAGGACATTTCAATGAAGAAGATTTTTGCGATCGTTCTGGCTCTCATGCTGGTTCTCTCCGCCGCGGCCATGGCCGAGGTCAACACCAAGGTCGCCCTGATCACCATGGACCAGATGGACGAGCACTGGATCTCCGTCAAGCAGGGCGCTGACGACCGTGTCGCCGAGCTGAACGCCGAAGGCAACAACATCGAAATGGTCTGGCTGGCTCCCGAAACCAAGGACAACCAGCAGCAGATCGAGAAGATCAACGCTGCCGTGGCTGACAACGTGAACTACATCCTGATCGCCGCCAACGACGCCACCTCCTGCAACCGTGCGCTGGAAGAGGCCATTGCCGCCGGCATCAAGATCATCTACATCGACGCCACCGCTACCGTGCCCGCCGAGGCCACCTATGCCACCGACAACCGCGCTGGCGGCGTCCTGGCCGGCGAGTACATGGCCAAGCTGCTGGCTGACAACGGCGTGACCGAAGGCACCATCGGCATCGTTGACGCTCAGGCTGGCGTGCAGTCCTGCCAGGAGCGCTACGAGGGCTTCGCCTCCGTGTTCGAGGGCACCGCTTTCGAGCTGTCCGAGCGTCAGTATTCCGACGGCGACAACATGAAGGCCCAGGAGCTGGCTACCACCCTGATCAACAACGGCGTCATCGCCATCTACGGCACCAACAACGGCGCTGCCAACGGCGCTGCCGCGGCCTGCAAGGACGCTGCTGCCAACGGCAACAAGATCTGGATGGTCGGCTGGGATAAGTCCGGCTCCAACATCGCCCACATCGAGGCCGACGACATGCAGGGCTTCGTGGCCCAGAACCCCTATCAGATGGGCTATCTGGCCATCGGTGGTGTGTTCGATCTCGAGAGCGGCAAGGATCTGGCCGGCGAGACCGTCGACACCGGTTCCTTCATCATCGACGCTTCCAACGTCGCCGAGTACAAGTAATCCAGGCGCAAACCAAACCTGAGTATACCTGATGCGCGCATCCGCCGCCCCCACGGGCGGCGGATGTTTTTTTGCAATCCGATCCGCCGCCGCCTGAACCGCAGCGGCATATCCTGCCCCTTGAATTAACATTGCGTAAATTTCAGCAAAATGCAAATCCCGGGCTTGACTTTTTCACGGAGAGGCGTTATACTGTCATCAGTTGAGAACGTTCTCAATTAAAGCGAGGATGGACCCATGAAGGAAACAAAGTCAGCGACGATCATCGATGTCGCGGCACTGGCCGGCGTATCCAAGGCTACCGTCGGCAGGGTCATCGGCAATTACGGCAACGTCTCCCCGAGAACCAGAACGCGCGTGTTGAGCGCCATAGAGGAGCTCGGCTATTCACAGAACGCCATCGCCCAGGGCCTGCGCGCGAAGAGCACCAAGACCATCGGTGTGATCGTCGCGGACATCACCAACAATTTCTGCAACCGCCTGCTGAAGGCCGTGGAGCTGGTGGCGCTGCAGCGGGGCTATGATGTGCTGTTCGGCAACAGCGGCGAGGACCCCACCCGGGAATTTGAGCTTCTGGCCAACCTGAAGGCCCGGCGGGTGGACGGCATCGTGCTGATCTCCTGCGTGACCGACGCCCGGTCCATCCCCAAGCGGTATGTCGATCTGTACCACTCCCTCCCCATCGTGCTCGCCGACCGCAGGGTCAGGGACCTCGACCTGGATCTGATCACCAGTGACAACGAGGCCAGGGCCTACAGCGAGACGAAAAAGCTGATCGGGCTGGGACACCGGAAGATCGGCGTGATATTCTTCTCCAGCGTTTCCACCATCGCCGACCGTTACGCCGGCTATCAGAACGCAATGCGCGAAGCGGGACTGGAGGCCGGGTCCCGGACGACCCTTTCAACCCAGGTCATCTCCGGGATCACGCCCGACAGGATCGCCCACTTCCTGTCCGATAACCCGAACATGACTGCGGTTATGGTATTCAACAACTCCATTCTCGCGTCGCTGCTGCGGGCGATGCGAAACACCGGCAAGGCCATCGGCCGGGATCTTTCCATCATCTCCTGGGATGACGACGACCTCAACGACCTGATGGAAATTGACACCGTTACCCAGAAGGTCGATGTCATCGGCCAAACGGCTGTAGATCGGCTGTTTTCCCGGATCGAGGGCGACCTGTCCGGAGAGGACGCCATCGCCTTCACGCTCGGAACCGCCTACATCAAGCGGGCCTCGTGCCAGCCTCCGTGCAAAACATGAGGAAAATGCCAGACGGCATTTTTCTTGGATCGAAATGAGAACGTTCTCATTCGTAGAAATCAAACGATCGCGCTTCAACCGGCGCGTCACCGCGGCTCGCCGTGCATTATAACACAGAAAGGATGGACAAGCATGGATTTGATCATGGGTATGAACAGCGGCTCCTCTTTCGACGGTATCGACGTCATACTGGCACAGACGGAAATTGCCGAAGACGGCTTCCCGAGGCCTCCCAAATTCCTCTGCGGCGGCTCCTACGAATGGCCGGAGGATGTGGCTTCAATCGTCCGGGATTCCTTCGTGAACAAGGTGGATATGGTCGGGCTGAACCGACTCAATTACATCTGCGGCGCGGTATTTGCCGAGAAAGCCGCCCGCTTCATGAAGGAAAACGACATCGACGCCTCCAAGGTGCGGGTGTTGGGCCTGGACACGCAGACCATCTACCAGGAGCAGCCGGATCACGAGCGGATCAAGCGCATGAGCGAAGCGGAAAAGGCGGACTGGCCCCATCGCTGGCTCAACGGCCCTTACCCCGCCGGCATGCAGATGGGCGACACCTCGGTCATCGCCAACCTGACCAACATCGACACCGTCACCCACTTCCGCGCTGCGGACCACACCTTCGGCGGCTCGGCGGCGCCCCTGATGCAGTACCTGGATTTCGTGCTGTTCCGTGATGCCGGACACCCGGTGATGACCCTGAATATCGGCGGCATCGCAAACCTGCACCTGGCGGCAAAGGACCGGCGCGACATGTACGGCTTCGACACCGGCCCCGGCAACATCATCTCCAACTACATGTGCAAGGCCCTCTTCGGCATGGAATACGACAGGGACGGCGCGCTGGCGGCCTCCGGCACCGTCAATGAAGCCGTGCTCGATCACTTCATGCACCATCCCTTCTGGGAGCGCTCGCTGCCCCGCTCCGGCTGGTCCCAGGACTACAGCGAGGATTACATCAAGGGCGTACTGGCGAAGTTCAGCGACGTGCCGAAGGTGGATATGCTGGCCACCGCCTGTGCCTTCACCGGCGCCGCAGTCGCCCGGAGCATGCGGGAGAACATACCGGCACACCTCATCGATCAGACCAACGTGCTGTATGCCAGCGGCGGCGGCGTGAAGAACCCGACCATCATGCGTCAAATACAGCAGCGCATCCCCGCGAACATACGCCTGACCACGTCCTCCGAGATTGGGATTCCCCCGGAGTACAAGGAGGCGGTCAAGTTCGCCACCATCGCCTATTCCACCGTGAACTGCATCCCCGGCAACATCCCCGCCGCGGGGCATGCATCCCAATACGCGATACTCGGCAAGATCGCCCTGGCGCCCAGAAACATCAGGGGTGGGGCGCAGCTGTAAACACGGTCACAGCCGGTTTCAAGCCCGGAACCGGTTTGAACAGAAAAATTTTACAGGAGGTAAGAATCATGAAGAAGCTCGTCGCAATCATCACAATGCTGGCAATGGTACTGACCCTGGGAACCTGGGCGCTCGCGGAGCAGGACTACAGCGACATCAACGTCAAGGTCGCCCTGATCACCATGGACTCCATGAGCTCCCACTGGGTGCACGTCAAGGAAGGCGCGGAGGCCGCGCTGGCCCGGTACGCCGAACAGGGCGCTTCCATCGAAATGAGCTGGCTCTCCCCGGAGCAGAAGGACAACTCCCAGCAGATTCAGAAGATCGAAGCCGCCGTGGCTGACGGCGTGAACTACATCATCATCGCCGCCAATGATCCCAGCGCCTGCAACCGCGCACTGGAGGAAGCCATCGCCGCCGGCATCAAGCTGATCTACGTCGACTCCCCCGCCACCGTACCGGCCGAGGTCTGCTACGCCACCAACAACTACGGCGGCGGCGTGACCGCGGGCGAATACCTGAAGAAGGCGCTGGACGACGCGGGCATCACCGAGGGCACCATCGGCATCGTGGACGCCCAGGCCGGCGTGCAGTCCTGCCAGGATCGCTATGACGGCTTTGCCTCCGTGTTCGAGGGCACCGGCTTCGTCCTCAGCGAGCGCCAGTATTCCGACGGCGACGAGCTGAAGGCCCTGGAGCTGGGTACCGCCCTGCTGAACAACGGCGCTGTGGCCCTGTACGGCACCAACGACGCGGCCACCGTCGGCGCGGCCTCCGCGGCGGCAGAGGTCATCGCCAACGGCCAGAACGTTCCGGTCGTCGGTTGGGACAACACCCCCAGCAACATCGCCCACGTGGAAAACGGCGAGCTGCTCGCCTTCATGGCCCAGAATCCCTATGATATGGGCGTCGACGCCATTGACGCGGTCGTGGCACTGACCCGCGGCGAGTCCCTGAACGGCGAGAGCGTGGATACCGGCGTCTCCACCGTGGATGCCTCCAACGTGGCTGAATTCAAGTAATCAGGGATACGATCCCCTGCACGCGCAACCGCCGCCCACATGGGCGGCGGTTGTTTTTTCATCCTGATTACATAGCAAACAGACCCTTCCCGCGATATGCGTTGACTTTTAATACGTTCTATGCTATATTGTAAATGAAACAGAGATACAGATGATCTTGTTTTCAATACCACATTGCAGGGTTTATCGAATTATATCCAACAAATGGAGTGAACGGCATGAAGATCGCTTTTATGTTTTCCGGCCAGGGCGCCCAGTTTCCCGGCATGATGAAGGACCTGTGTGCTGCCGAGCCCGCGGCCAGGCAGGTGTTTGACAACGCTGACGCCGCCTTGGGCCGCGGCATTTCCGAGCTGTGCTTCGAGGGGACCCAGGACGAATTGAACCTGACCCACAACACCCAGCCCTGCGTGCTGGCGGCGGACCTGGCGGCGGCCATGGCCCTGAAAGCCCACGGCGTCGAGCCTGAGGGCGCGGCGGGGTTCTCCCTGGGCGAATACGCGGCGCTGGCCTACGCCGGAGCCGTGGACATGAAGGACGTGTTTGAGATCATACAGCACCGCGCCGACGCCATGCAGGCGGCTGTGGCCCCCGGCGAGGGCGCGATGGCCGCGATGATGGGCGGTACTCCGGAGAAGGTCGAGGCCGTCTGCGTCGCCGTGACCGACGGCTATGTGGTGGCGGCCAACTACAACAGCCCCGCCCAGACCGTCATCTCCGGCGAGAGCGCCGCCGTGGACCAGGCCATCGCCCTGGCCCGTGAGCAGCGCATCCGCGGCGTAAAGCTGGCCGTCAGCGCCCCCTTCCACTGCGCCCTGATGGAACCCGCGGCCAGGAGCCTCGAGGCCCTGTTCGCCACCCGTCAGTTTGCCGCCCCGGCCATCCCCGTGTACATGAACGTAGACGCCGCCGTCAACACCGATCCTGCCGCCATCCCCGGCCTGCTGGTGCGCCAGGCCATGAGCCCGGTGCGCTGGATGCAGACCCTTCTGAACATGCAGGCCGACGGCTTCGACACCTTCATCGAATGCGGCCCCGGCAAAACCCTGTCCGGCCTCGCCGCCAAGACCCTGAAGGACGTGACGATCCTGCGGATCGGCGACGCCCAGACACTGCGGGAGGCCCTGGACGCGCTGGGGAAATAACAGATACGGCGTAACTGTTCAGCACACCACAAATTCTGATTTATCGAGCTGTGCTCGATAAATAATAATTTGAGTATTTAGTATTTAGTGGTTAGTATTTAGTGGCGGTACAAGCGGCGCGGTTTTCAAATTTTCAATTTGAAAATCCGCAGTTTCGGCCTTCGGCCGAAACTGACTTGCCCGAATTGGAAATTCGGTCAAGTCACCAGCCCTGACGGATTTGTTTGATTAAAGGGAAACGGCAGTGGTTTCAACGTTTCTCGATTCTTTGAATCAAAAGAAATCCGCAAGGATTTCCTCCTCCACTAACCACTAAATGCTAAATACTAAATACTGAATTCTGATTTGTCG
>JAZSAA010000190.1:0-3794 GCA_045601625.1 Clostridia bacterium
ACCCCCTTCTTCTCCCCGGGCCCCTCCGCGCCGCAGTTGGGGCAGAAGTTGCCGTCGCTCCCGGCCCCGCAGGCGCGGGTCCACCGGCCGCCGGCGCCCGCCTGTGGCGCGGCGGTGGCGGCAGTCCTGGGCGAAGCGGCCGCGGCGGCGCCCATGGCCACCCCGGCCACCTGGCTGATGGCCTGGGACAGGGCCGCGGCCAGGTTCGGTGCCTGTGGCTTCGGCTGCGCCGCGGGCGCGCCCATCAGCACAGCCCTCAGCGCGTCGGCCTGCTGTTCGTAGTAGCGGTATTCGTCGCTGCCCATGCGCTCGGGGCGCGTGCCGGTCAGCTCGAAGCGGATGCGGTTGAAGTAGGGCGAATCCACCATGATCGTCGTGGTGAACTCGTAGCTGTAGCGGTACCTTGGCGGGTTGAAGGACACCTGGCGCCCCTCCCGGTCCCGGTGGGTCTCCTCGGTGCGGTGCTCGGTCACCTCGGTTTGCACGTCCATCACCTGGGAAAAGTCGATCACGTCGGGGTTCGCTTCCCGCCAGTTGGTCATGGAGGTGACGAAGAACTTCCGGGCGGGCTGGTCGATGTACACCTTCGTTTCCGCGCCGGCCACAGCGGTGGGATGCACCCCCGCCAGCGCGCGCTGGTTCTGGGCCCGGTACATCAGGTGCCGCCGGATCTCCTCCACGGTGGACTCCCGTCGGTCGGTCATCCAGGGCGACAGCTTCCGCGCGCAGTCCTTGCACAGGTTCCCGTCCGCCAGCTTCCTGTTTCCCAGCAGCCCGATGTCGCCGCCGCAGATATCGCATACCTTTTTATTGAAAAATCCCATGGGCTCCCCTCCTGTCTGACGGGCAAGCATTCCCGTCCATGCCTTGTCATGACCATTATAGCAAAACATTATGGGGTTGTAAAGCAATCCCGTCAAACAATAATCGTTACAGGTCCTCCGCCGCGCTCAAAGCGACAGCGAAGGACCTGCCCGCCGTGTCCACGATATTCAGTTAGACCTTCACAGCGCCGTGCCCGGTCAGCTCGGCCGTGCGCCCGTCGGGCTGGCCCAGGCCAACCCAGAAGGCGGGGATGCCCTCGTCGACGCGGTTGCCCCCGCCGTCCACCACCTTCAGCCGTTCCGCCGGGATATCCAGCTTCACCTTCACCGTCTCCCCCGCCGGCACGCGCACCCGCATGAAGGCGCAGAGCCGGGGATTCCTGGGGGCGTGTACGGCGCCCTCGTTCTGCACGTACACCTGGACGACCTCGTCCGTGTCCATGCCGCCGCTGTTGACGACCTCGGCCTCGATTCCCCCGTCCGTTCGCGCGGCGCGAACCACCCGGCAGTCGCCGTAGGTCAGGCCGTAGCCGAAGGGATACAGGGGAGCCTGCTCGATGTAGCGATAGGTGCGGCCCGCCATGGCGTAGTCGGTGAACTCGGGCATGGCGGCCAGCTGATCATTTTTATAGAAGGTCACGGGCAGCTTGCCGGAGGGGGATACCCGGCCCAGCAGGATGTCCGCCACGCTCCTGCCGCCCCGGGCCCCGGGATACCAGGCCAGCAGCACGGCGTCGGCCTTTTCGGCGGCCTCGCCCAGGTCGATGGCGCTGCCCGCCATCAGTACGATCGCGGTGGGCCTGCCCACGGCCAGTACCGCGTCCATCAATTTGCGCTGGCACTCGGGCAGCAGCAGATCCAGCTTGTCGCCGGAGGCGGCGGCGTTGCCGGTGTCGCCCTCCTCGCCCTCCAGGGTCTCGTCCAGGCCCACGACCAGCACCACCGCGTCGGCGCGCTCCGCCATGGCCACGGCCTCGCTGATCCGGTCGTCCGGCAGGCCCAGGTGCTCCACCCGGTCCTTGAACAGGTGGCAGCCCTCGCCGTACAGCACCCGCGCCTTCCCCTCCAGGGCGTCCTGGAGGCCCTCCAGCACCGTGACGTAGCGGGAGGACGTGCCGTGGTAGTTGCCCACAAGCGCGGCGCGGCTGTTGGCGTTGGGACCGATCACCGCCAGGGTGGTCAGCCTGTCCGCGCCCAGCGGCAGCATGCCGTCGTTCTTCAGCAGCACACAGCCCTCCTCGGCGGCCTTCCGCGCCTTTGCCAGGTGCTCCGGGCTCTCCACCGCCTCCAGCGGGATGCCGTCGTAGGCGCTGCCCTCCATCAGCCCCAGCATGTAGCGGCAGGTGAACAGCCGCACGGCGCTGCGGCGGATCTGTTCCTCCGTCACCATGCCCTTCTCCCAGGCCTTCATCATGTAGACGTAGGCGCTGCCGCAGTTCAGGTCACAGCCCTTCTCCAGGGCAAGCGCCGCGGAGGCCTCCGGCGAGTCGGTGACCATGTGGCCGGTGTGGAAGTCGTTGATGGCCCAGCAGTCGGACACGAAGTGGCCCTCGAAGCCCCAGTCCTCCCGCAGGATCTTCATCAATTCGGTATTGGCGCAGCAGGGCTCGCCGTTGGTGCGGTTGTAGGCCCCCATCACCGCCTCCACCCCGGCATCCACCAGCGCCTTGAAGGCAGGCAGGTAGGTCTCGGCCATGTCCTTTTTGCTGGCCTCGGCGTCGAAGTGGTGGCGCAGGGCCTCGGGGCCGGAGTGCACCGCGAAGTGCTTGGCGCAGGCGGCGGACTTCATCGTCTCCCCCTCGCCCTGGAGCCCCTTCACGTACTGCACGCCCAGCTGGGCGGTCAGGAACGGGTCCTCGCCGTAGGTCTCGTGGCCCCGGCCCCAGCGGGGGTCGCGGAAGATGTTCACGTTGGGCGACCAAAAGGTCAGGCCCTTGTAGATGTCCCGGTCGCCGTGGGCGGCGGCCGCGTTGTACTTGGCGCGGCCCTCGGTGGCGGCGACGTCGCCCAGCGCCCGCAGAAGCGCCGGGTCGAAGGTGGCGGCCAGGGCGATGGCCTGGGGAAAGGACGTGGCCGTGCCGCCCCGGGCCACGCCGTGCAGGGCCTCGTTCCACCAGTTGTAGGCGGGCACGCCCAGCCGCTCGATGGCGGGCGCGTCGTAGCGCAGCTGGCCGGCGGCCTCCTCCACAGTCATACGGTCGACCAGCTGGATTGCCTTCTGACGTGCCTGATCCCGATTCATACCGTCGCCCTCCTGCACAATGCTCAATATTTTACACGTATCATACAAAACAAAACACAGGGGTGTCAAGGTCATTTACAACCCCTTCCCCCTCGGTTATAATAAAAAAACAAATAATAACAAGGGTGAAACAATATATGATTTATCTCGACCACGCCGCCACCACGCCGCCCGACAGGGCCGTCATACGGGCCATGGCCGACTGCATGGCGGCCGCGTGGCACAATCCCGGCGCGGCCTACGCCGCCTCGGAGGAGCCCCGGCGCGTGCTGCGGCGGGCCCGGCAGGCCTTCGCAGGGATGCTGAACGCCCGGCCCGGGGAATTGGTATTCACCTCCGGCGGCACCGAGGGCAACAACCAGGCGGTCTCTCTGGCCCGGGGCGGCCACGCCGTGGTCGGCGCAGTGGAGCACGCCTCGGTGCTGGAGGCCGCCCGGCGGACGGCGGCGAAGGTCACCCTCGTCCCGCCGGACGCCGACGGACGCATACCGCCCGACGCCGTAAAGCAGGCCCTGCGCCCCGACACCCGGCTGGTCTGCGTGCAGCTTGCCAACAATGAGACGGGCGTCCTCCAGCCGGTGGGTGAAATCGGCGCGTTGGCGCGGGCGCGACACATCCCCTTCCTGTGCGACGCCGTACAGGCCTTCGGCAGGGTCCCCATCGACGTCCTGGGGCTGAACATCGACCTGCTGACCCTGTCCGCCCACAAGTTCCGCGGGCCCCGGGGG
>JAZSAA010000191.1:0-3498 GCA_045601625.1 Clostridia bacterium
TCCCGGCGAGAACACCATCGCCGTGCTGGTGCTGAAGTGGTGCGACGGCACCTACCTGGAGGACCAGGACAAGTTCCGCACCTCCGGCATCTTCCGGGACGTTTACCTGCTGCGCCGGGAGCCCCGGCACATCTGGGACTACTTCGTGCGCACGATCCTCAGTCCGGACCTGCGCTCGGCGGACGTGCACGTGGATCTGCAGATGCGGGGAGAGGCATCGGAGCAGCATTCGGTCCACTATCGCCTGTACGATCCCCAGGGCGACCCGGTGGCCAGCGGCCGCACCTATGAGCGCTGGTTCGACATCCACCTGGACAATATCGAGCTGTGGAACGCCGAGAACCCCAGCCTGTACACGCTGGAGCTGCGCTATACCGGCGAGCACATCGTCGAGTTCGTGGGCATGCGGGAGATCCACGTGTCCGACCGGGTGGTGTACATCAACGGCCAGAAGGTGAAGTTCCGGGGCGTCAACCGCCACGACAGCGACCCGGTGGTGGGGCCCGCTGTGGACGAGAACCACATGCTGCGGGACCTGGTGCTGATGAAGCAGCACAACATCAACGCCATTCGCACCAGCCACTACCCCAACTCCCCGCTGTTCGCCCGCATGTGCGATCACTACGGCTTCTACCTGATCGCCGAGGCCGACCTGGAGTGCCACGGCGTGGTGTTCCGGGACGGGGATTACAACGAGGCCAACTACAACCGCATCGCCCAGGATCCGGAGTTCTGCGAGGCGATACTGGACCGGGTGCAGCACAGCGTCATCCGGGACAAGAACCGCCCCTGCATCGTGATCTGGTCCATGGGCAACGAGTCCGGCATGGGCGCGAACCTCCACGAGGCGCTGCGCTGGACCAAGGAGTACGACCGCACCCGCCTGACCCATTACGAGCGCGCCTCCTTCCCGCCTCCCGGCGAGGAGATCAACCACGACAACCTGGACCTGTACAGCCGCATGTACCCGGCGATCGAGGAGATCGACCGCTACTTCGACGAACACTGGGTGGACAAGCCCTATGTGCTGTGCGAGTATTCCCACGCCATGGGCAACGGTCCCGGCGACCTGGAGAACTACTTCCAGTGCTTCGATCGCCACGACGGCCACTGCGGCGGCTTCGTCTGGGAGTGGTGCGACCATGCCGTGGACATGGGCCGCACGCCCGCCGGTTCCCGCAGGTACTTCTACGGCGGCGACTTTGGCGATCAGCCCAACGACGGCAACTTCTGCGTGGACGGCCTGGTGGGGCCGGACCGCACGCCCCACACGGGCCTGAAGGAGTACAAGAACGTCAACCGGCCCGCCCGCATCAGAGAGGTCAACCTCCAGGCCGGGCTGTTCAGCGTGCGCAACATGCTGGACTTCACCCCGTTGAACGAGCACGTGCGGCTCACCTGGGCCGTGCGACAGGGCGGCGTGGACATCGCCACCGGCGAAGTGCCCGAGGCGCTGCTGAACATCCCGCCCCACGCCCAGGGGGAGATCCAGCTGGAGCTGCCCAAGCTGAAGCAGGCGCCCTTCGCGGTGTACTTTGAGATGCGCCAGCGCTTCGACGGCCCCCTGGTGCCCGCGGGGCACCTGCTGGGCCGGGAGCAGATCGGCCGGCAGAAGTACGAGGCGTCCGTTAAGCCCGACGGCGTACTGGGCCTGGACGTCGATGAAAACGCCAGGGACATCCGCCTGCGGGGCGAGAACTTCCGGTACGTGTTCGACAAGCAGCTGGGTAACTTCCGGGTGATGAACTACGACCAGCTGCACTTCCTGGAGGCGCCCATCGAATTCAACATCTGGCGCGCGCCCACCGACAACGACATGTACCTGAAGCAGGACTGGAAGCGCTACGGCTACGACCGTGCCGTCACCCGGGTGTACGACGTGCAGCTGGAGGCAGGGGACGACGCCGTGATCACCGTCCACTTCAGCATCGGCGCGGTGAGCCTGCCCAACATCGCGGAGGGCACCGCCGTGTGGCGGGTGCGCATGAACGGCCGGATCGAGGCCAGCATCCACCTCCGCCAGCGGCCCGACAGCCCCGCGCTGCCCCGGTTCGGCCTGCGGCTGCGGCTGCCCAGGGAGATCGAGCGGGTGAAGTACTTCGGCTATGGGCCCTATGAATCCTACAAGGACAAGCATCGCGCCAGCGTGAAGCACCTGTACGAGGACACCGTGACCGCCATGCACGTGGACTACATCCGTCCCCAGGAGAACGGCAGCCGCTGGAATTGCGACTACGTGTCCTTGAGGGGCCCGCTGGGTGGCCTGGAGGTCACCGGCGAGGAATTCAGCTTCAACGCCTCGAGGTATACCCAGGAGGAGCTGGAATCGAAGACCCACAGCTTTGAGCTGGAACCCTGCGGCGACACCGTGCTGTGCCTGGACTACCGGCAGAACGGCATCGGCTCCAACAGCTGCGGCCCCGAGCTGATCGCCCGCTACGCCATGCCCCACGAGTTCACCTTCGACTTCGCATTGCAGCCGAGATCGGAAGATGAGGAATAACTCTGGTCTATCGAGCAGGCGGAACCCCTCCGGCGCTACGCGCCACCTTCCCTTTCAGGGGAGGCATTTGGAAACACAGCGATTGTGGCCAGCCTCCCCTGAAAGGGGAGGTGAACCCGCCAAAGGCGGGGGCGGAGGGGTTCCGTATGAAAAGCATCAGCTTGATATACCAGAATCTGCCACTCAAGTAAAAAGATCCTTCGCCTGCTCAGTCTGACAACGTAACCGTGTCATCCTGAGCGAAGCGAAGGATCTTCTTTCTGTCAGCTTTACCCCGCTGTCGGGGCTTCGGGGATCATGGCGGCGTCGATGGGCTCGGGTTGGGCCTTGCGGGCCTTGGGCTCGGGCAGGGCCTCCTGTTCGGCGTAGATCAGCCGGGGCTTCTCGCCGTCCAGCACGGCCTCCTTGGTGATGACGCACTTCTTCACGCCCTCCAGCGAGGGCAGCTCGTACATCGTGTCCACCATGACGCCCTCGATGATGGCGCGCAGGCCGCGGGCGCCGCTCTTGCGGCCCAGGGCCTGCTGGGCGATGGCCCGCAGGGCCTCGGGGGTGAACTCCAGCTCCACGTCGTCAAAGCTCAGCAGCTTGGCGTACTGGCGCACCAGGGCGTTCTTGGGCTCGGTGAGGATCTTCTCCAGGGCCTCCTCGTCCAGGCTGTTCAGCGTTACCAGCACCGGCAGGCGGCCGATGAACTCGGGGATCAGGCCGAACTTGAGCAGGTCCTCGGGCCGCACCTGGGACATGATCTCGGCGTCGGTCTGGTCGTGCTTGCCCTTGACCTCGGCGCCAAAGCCCATCACCTTCTTGCCGATGCGGCTCTCGACGATCTTCTCGATGCCGTCGAAGGCGCCGCCGCAGATGAACAGTATGTTGCTGGTGTCGATCTGTATGAACTCCTGCAGGGGGTGCTTGCGGCCGCCCTGCGGGGGTACGGAGGCGATGGTGCCCTCCAGGATCTTCAGAAGCGCCTGCTGCACGCCCTCGCCGCTGAC
>JAZSAA010000192.1:0-5019 GCA_045601625.1 Clostridia bacterium
GAGGACCTGACGGACATACTGATCATGGCCGACGTGGGCGTGCCCACCTCCGAGCTGGCGGTGAACCGGCTGAAGGAGAAGTGCAAGGCCGAGAAGATCGGCAATCCCGAAAAGGCCCGGGAGGCGCTGAAGGAGATCCTGGCGGACATCCTGTGGGCCGAGCCGATGAAGCTGACCAGCCCGATGGTGCTGCTGATCATCGGCGTCAACGGCGTGGGCAAGACCACCTCCATCGGCAAGCTGGCCTCCCGCCTGAAGGCCATGGGCCGACGGGTGATCATCTGCGCGGGCGACACCTTCCGCGCCGCCGCCGCCGACCAGCTGACGGTGTGGGCCGAGCGCGCCGACGTGCCCATCATCAAGCACAAGGAGGGCGCCGACCCCGCCGCCGTGGTCTTCGACGGCATACAGGCCGCCAAGGGCCGCCACGCCGACGTGCTGCTGGTGGACACCGCAGGCCGCCTGCACAACAAGGCCCACCTGATGGAAGAGCTGAAGAAGATCAACCGCGTCTGCGAGCGCGAGTTCCCCGAGGCCTCCCTGGGCGCGCTTCTGGTCATCGACGCCACCACCGGCCAGAACGGCATGGCCCAGGCCAAGGTGTTCAGCGAGGTCTCCAACCTGGACGGCATCATACTGACCAAGCTGGACGGCACCGCCAAGGGCGGCATCGCCATCGCCATCCGAAACGAGCTGGGCCTGCCCGTGCGCTACATCGGCGTCGGCGAGCAGCTGGACGACATGCAGCCCTTCGACGCGAAGGAATTCGTCAACGCCCTGTTTGGAGATTAACGAGGACAACGCCATGACCATCGACAACAGGCTCAGGGCCATCATCGACCGCTTCGACTTCCCCGGCGCGCTGAGCGATTGCCGGGAGGTCCGGACCGGGCACATCAACAGCACCTACCGCCTGCGCTTTACCTTGCCCTGCGGCGCGGCGCGGGAGTTTATCCTCCAGCGGATCAACAACTACGTGTTCAAAAAGCCCTGGGAGGTCATGGAAAACGTGCGGCTGGTGACGGAGCACATACGCGCAGCCATGATCCGGCAGGGCATCGACCCGGAAAACCGTGTGCTGCGGCTGGTGCTCGCAAAGGGCGGCGGCAACATGGTGGAGGACGGCGCGGGCGGCTACTGGCGCGCCTACGACTACATCCGCCACGCAAAGACCACCGACCGGGTGGAAAGCCCCGCCCAGTTCCGGCAGATCGGCGCGGCCTTCGGACAGTTCCAGAGCATGCTCTCCGACTTTCCCATCGAAAAGCTGCACGACACCATCCCCCACTTCCACGACACCCGCAAGCGCCTGGGTGACTTCGAGCGCTCGGTGAGGCTGGACGCGGCCGGCCGCGCCGCTTCGGTGCAGCAGGACATCGCGTTCATCCGCGGCCGGGGCGAGGCCATGTGCCGCATCGTAGACATGATCGCGGCGGGCGAAATGCCGCTGCGGGTCACCCACAACGACACCAAGATCAATAACGTCATGCTGGACGCGGACACCGGCGAGGCGCTTTGCGTGATCGACCTGGACACTGTGATGCCCGGCTCGGCGCTGTACGACTTCGGCGACGCCATACGCTACGGCGCGTCCACCGCCGCCGAGGACGAGACGGACCTGGACCGGGTGTCCCTGGACATGGACCTGTTCGCCGCCTTCTCCGAGGGCTTCGTCGAGGGTACCGCCGCGCGGCTGACCCCGGTGGAGCTGACGAACCTGCCACTTGGCGCCCTGGTGATGACCTACGAAAACGCCCTGCGGTTCCTGGCGGACTACCTGGACGGGGACATTTACTTCAAGACCGACCGGGCCGACCACAACCTGGAGCGCGCCCGCTGCCAGTGTCGGCTTCTGACCGACATGGAGTCGAAGCGGGACAGCATGTACAAAATCGTCGCCGGGCTTTGCAGGAGGTACGCATGAATTACCGCATCGAGAGGGACTCCATGGGCGAAATGCAGGTGCCTGCCGACCGCTACTGGGGCGCGCAAACCCAGCGCAGCCTGCAAAACTTCAAAATCGGCGGCGACGTGATGCCCCGGGAGATCACACACGCCTTTGGCATCCTGAAAAAGGCCGCCGCCATCGCCAACCACCGGATTCAGCCGGAGCGCATGACCGAGCGGAAGCTCAACGCCATCTGCGCCGCGGCGGACGAAGTGGCCTCCGGGAAGCTGGACGGCCACTTTCCCCTCGTGGTCTGGCAGACCGGCAGCGGCACCCAATCCAACATGAATGCCAACGAGGTCATCGCCAACCGGGGCAACGAGATCGCCGGGGAGAAGCTGCTGCACCCCAACGACGACGTGAACATGTCCCAGAGCAGCAATGACACCTTCCCCACCGCCATGCACATCGCAGCGGTGCTGGGCATCGAGGACACGCTGCTGCCAGTGATGGAGGACTTCGTTAAAACGCTCAGGCGTCTCGAGGCCGAGAACGCCGACGTGGTGAAGTCGGGCCGCACCCACCTCCAGGACGCCACGCCCATCCGCTTCAGCCAGGAGATCTCCGGCTGGCGGGGTTTGATCGAGACGCCCATGGAGATGCTGAAGCTGGCCCTGCCCCCGCTGTGCCGGCTGGCCCTGGGGGGCACCGCCGTGGGCACCGGCCTGAACGCCCCGAAGGGCTTCGACAGCGAGGTGGCGAAGGCCGTTTCGGAGCTGACCGGCAAGCCCTTCATCACCGCGGGAAACAAGTTTCACGCGCTGACGGGCAAGGATGAATTGGTGTTCGCCCACGGCGCGATGAAGGCCCTGGCCGCGAACCTGATGAAGATCGCCAACGACGTGCGCTGGCTGGCCTCCGGGCCCCGGTGCGGCCTGGGCGAGATTCACATCCCCGAAAACGAGCCCGGCAGCAGCATCATGCCCGGCAAGGTAAACCCCACCCAGTGCGAGGCCATGACGATGGTGGCCGTGCAGGTGATGGCGAACGACGTGGCCGTGGGCATGGCCGCCAGCCAGGGCAATTTCGAGTTGAACGTGTTCATGCCGGTGCTGATCCACAACTTCCTGAAGTCGGTGCGGCTGCTTGCCGACGGCATGCGCTCCTTCAATGACAACTGCCTCAGCGGCCTCACTGCCAACCGGGAGAAGATGCGCCGCAACCTCCACGACAGCCTGATGCTGGTCACGGCGCTGAACCCCTACATCGGCTACGACAACGCCGCGAAAACCGCCAAGCTGGCCTACGAAAAGGGTATTTCGCTTCAGGACGCCTGCGTGATGCTGGGCTTCCTCACCCCCGAGCGCTTCGCGGAGGTCTTCCACCCGGAGGAGATGGCGTAGGGAAGAGGTATAGAAATCTTGATTTGTCGCGGGGCAACAAAACACAATTTCAGTGGTTAGTATTTAGTATTTAGTGGTTAGTGGAGGAGGAAATCCTAACGGATTTCTTTTGATTCAAGGGATCAAGAAACGTTGAAGCCTCTATCGTTTCCTTATAATCAAACAAATCCGTCAGGATTTGCACCGCCACTAAATACTAACCACTAAATACTAAATACTCAAATTCTGATTTATCGAGCATCAGCTCGATAAATCAGAATTTACCAAACCAAAGGAGCACGATCATGTCAAACAAATCCATCCCCTTCACCGCCGCGATCTTCGACCTGGACGGCACGCTGTTGGACAGCGTGTGGGTCTGGCGGGAGGTGGACCGGGCTTTTTTTGAGCAAATGGGCGTAACGGAACCGGAGGACTATGCCCGGTCCATCCAGGGCATGAGCTTTCGGGAGACCGCGGAATATACCGTGCATCGCTTCGACCTGACCATGACGGTGGAGGCGGTCATCGAAACCTGGATGCGCATGGCCGCCGAGGCCTATGCCTGCCAGGTGACGCTGAAGCCGGGGGTGCTTTCGTACCTGCGGGCGCTGAAGCGGGCTGGGGTGAAGCTGGCGGTGGCCTCCGCCAACCGGGAGGACCTGTTCGTCCCAACCCTGCGGCGCTGGGGCGCGTGGGAGCTGTTCGACGCCGTGTGCACCTCCTCCGAGGTGAGCGACGCGGGCAAGGGCGACGGCACGCTGTTTGCGCTGGCGGCGCAAAAGCTGGGCGTCGAGCCGGCCCGGTGCGTCGTGTTCGAGGACACCCTGGAGGGTGTGCAAGGCGCCAGGAGGGCGGGCATGGGCGCTTACGCGGTCCGGGATGCCGGCAATGAGCACCATGCCGAAAAAATCGCCGCCCTCTCGGACGGCGTGATCGATGATTTTAGCCAGATGTCCCGGCTTCACAGCCTCCCGCAGCGGCAGCGCTGCGTGATCTTCACCGCCCGCTGTGATGGCGAGGTGAAGCGGGCTTATACCCCCCGGGAGGGGGATTGCGTCCTCTGCGCCGACGGCGGCTGGCAGCTGGCCCGGAAGGCGGGGGTTCGGCCCCACCTGGTCATCGGCGACTTCGATTCCTCCGAGCAGCCGGGGGCGGGCCCGGTGGAGCGCCACCCGGTGGAGAAGGACGACACCGACACCATGCTTTGCCTGAAAAAGGGCCTGGCCATGGGCTTTGACGATTTCCTGATCGTGGGCGGTTTCGGCGGGCGGATCGACCACACGCTGGGCAATCTCCAGGCGATGCGCTACGCCGCGGACCGGGCTGCGAGCATCGAAATGAACGACGGAGAAAGCTGGGCGGCGGTGGTCGAGGGCGGCACGGTGCGTGTGCCCGCAAACGTCATTGGGAAGGGGCCGGTGAAGCTGTCGGTGTTCGCCCTGGACCCGGTGTGCCGGGGCGTGACCATCCGGGGTGCGAAGTGGGAGGCCGAGGGCGCCACCTGGACCAACGGCTTCCCTCTGGGCGTCAGCAATGAATTCACCGCCGAATGCGCCGAGATTTCCGTAAAAGAAGGCGCGATTCTGGCGACGGTTTGCAGGGAACAATTCTGATTTATCGAGCAGGGCTCGATAAATCAGAATTTGAGTATTTAGTATTTAGTGGTTAGTATTTAGTGGCGGTGCAAATCCCTGCGGGATTTGTTTGATTATAGGGAAACGGCAGAGATTACAACGTTTCTTGGTC
>JAZSAA010000193.1:0-2353 GCA_045601625.1 Clostridia bacterium
TTGCGCTCGATTTCGCGGGGCAGCTCGGCGGGGGCCTTGATGTACATCAGCACATAGTAGCCCTCGGTCTTGTACTGGATGGCGTAGGCCAGGCGGCGCTTGCCCCACTCGTCCACGCGATCCACTTCACCGCCATTCTTCACCACCAGGTCGGAAAAACGGTTGATCAGCTCGCTCCTGGCGCTGTCCTCCAGCGCGGGATCGATCACGTACATGACTTCATACTGGTTCATACTTACTTTCACCTCCTTATGGACTTCGGCCACGGCCGGTTAACCGTGGCAAGGATGCGCTAACACTTATTATATATCAAAAAGCGGCGCATAACAAGGGAACATTGTGATAAATTTTGGGGAAAAGCCACAGCGGTTGTCACAGCTCTCAATTCGGGCCGGAGGGATTCCGCAGTATTGGCCCTGCGCTGTAACCTACAGCCTGTGGATGAACGTCATGCCCTCGGTCTGGCCGGTGAGCATGCGGTTGATGTCGGTGATCAGCTCGCCCACGATGTTGGTGGCCTGGTAGAGGTACTTGTCGGTGCTCCACACGTTGCCCGCCTTCACCGCTTTGAAGTCGGCAAACAGCGCGCTCTTGCCCAGTAGGTCGTCCACGCTGTTCAGCGGCGCGTCGATGGATGCGTTGTAGATCAGGAAGTCGGCGTCCACGGCGGCGGCATAGAAGTCCTCCATGCTGATGGTCACGGCGGCCCGGGCGCTGTCCAGCGCGGCGGTATCGGAGAAGATGTAGCGGCCCCCGGCCAGCTCGATCATGCCCGCCACGTAGTCGCCCGCGCCGCGCACAACTACGCTGCCATCGCTGGAGATGTAGAAGAAGGCCACCTTCTTTTCGGTGTTGGGGAAGTCCTTCAGCTCGTCGATCACCTTCGCCTGATCGTCAAAGAAGGCCTCGGCCTGAGCCTCCTTGTTCAGCATGGCGGCGTACAGTTTCACCCACTCGGTTCGGCCCAGCGGGTGGCTCTCGTAGCTGGAATGCTCGATGAACACGGTGATGCCCAGCTGTTCCAGCATCTCCTGCACCTTCGGGGTGTGCAGGATCATCGTGGATTCGATGGCCAGCGGGCAACCCATGCCCATCAGCAGCTCGTAGTCCGGCGCGCTGTACTTGCCGGCGTAGAGCATGTCCCCCCGTTCCATGGCGGCGGCGGCGTCTTCGATGTACCAGCCGTCGGCCTGGGTGCCGGACAGGGTGACGGCGTCCAGCGCATCCACCGTGTCGAACAGGGCCATGGCCGCCGTGGCCGCCAGGTAGACGTTTTTCAGCGGCTGGCGGATGATTTTGACGCCCCCGTCCAGCCCTTCGGGCACCGCGCCGCCCTCGGGCACAACCAGGTAGCGGTTGCCGTCGCCGATGGTCAGCAGCTTGTAGCCGCCCTCGTAGTAGTCCACGGCGAACTCGTGGGCATATTTCAGCGGCATCTCCGACTGCCAGGTCAGCCCCGGCAGTTCCTTCTCCCTCTCCGCCAGGGCGATGGAGGCGGCCCGCTCCGTTGGCGCGCCGTCCTCGTCCTCCGAGGCGTCCTCAGGCGGAGTCTGCCCCACCCAGATGTGGATTGTGTAGTCGATGTCGTGGGGCGTGGACATGGCGGTAGTGGTGCCCACCACGGTCATATCCTCGTTGACCTTCGCAGGAATGACAAAAACCGAGTTCTTCTCCTCGTGGGAGGCCTCATACGCCACGCCGTCCACCGTCACCCTGGGATAGTTCGGGCTGGAGAACACCAGCGTGGCCGTGACCGCGCCATTTTCCACCGTGATCGTCGGGCAGCTGATGGTCACCTTGCCGGTGCCGCCGGAGAAGGTAAAGCCGTCCGGGGCATACTCCCCCTCCGGCAGCGCGGGAGCCTCAGCCAGCACCATCGCGCCCCCCAGCGCCAGGCAAAGCGCCAGCGCAAGTATGCGAAGGAATGTGTGTCTCATGTCGTCGCGCCTCCTTGTTGCGTATGATACCATTATAGCGCTTGCGGGGGACAAACAAATTCTGATTTGCGGCGGAGCGACAAATCAGAATTCAGTATTTAGCATTTAGTATTTAGTGGTTAGTGGAGGAGGAAATCCTTGCGGATTTCTTTTGATTCAAAAAAGACGAGAAACGTTGAAACCTCTGCCGTTTCCCTTTTATCAAGCAAATCCGTCAGGATTTGTACCGCCACTAAATACTAACCACTAAATACTAAATACTCAAATTCTGATTTATCGAGCCCTGCTCGATAAATCAGAATTTGCACATTTCCCCCGCAAGCGCTATAATGGTATCATACGCAACAAGGAGGCGCGACGACATGAGACACACATTCCTTCGCATACTTGCGCTGGCGCTTTGCCTGGCGCTGGGG
>JAZSAA010000194.1:0-2476 GCA_045601625.1 Clostridia bacterium
ATCATTTCACCCTGAACGCCCAGCGCTGGTACGGCTGTTCGGGCAACGACGCGGAGCGCGTCTACTACAGCGCCGTTCACGCCGACGCGGTCTTCCGGCGCCTGCCGGCGGTCGCGCTGTCCTTCGCCGGCTGCTTCCTTCTGGCCTACGCCCTGCTCGCGCCGCTGCTGCTGTGGGGCTATCCCGGCGCGGGCGACGCCGACAACGCGGACGGGGCCGCCGGGCCCCGGGGCGCAGCCGGGCGCGCCGCCGTCATGCCGTCAGCCCGCAACAGCCGCATCCTTCTGGCGCTCAGCCGCCTGAGCGCAAATCCAAGGCTGAAAACCCCGGAGCGCCGAACCCGCCTGGTATTCAGCCTCACCGCGGGCATCATGCTGGCGGCTCTGCTGTACGCGCTGCAGATCAACGCCGAGGGGCGCAACCGTTTCTTCATACTCTATTACGTGCTCAACGGCAGGTGGACGCCGGGCTTCAACCTGTTTGCCTTCGCGAGAATACTGATCGTCAGCCTGAGCGTGGCGCTGGCGCTGCTGGCGTTCAGCCTTGTGACCGATATCATCTGCGCCCTGCTTCAAAAGCGGAGCGAAACCATCTTCCGCCTCGTCAGCAGCTTTATACGGTATTTCATCGTTCTCGCCTTCGTCTTCAGCGCGTTTGACAGCCTGGGATTGGACGGCCGAGCGCTGCTGGCTTCGGTAGGCATACTGTCGCTGGCGGTCTCGATGGGCGCGCAGAGCCTGGTGGCCGACGTGCTTGCGGGCATCACCATCGCCTTCTCCGACGAGTACCAGATCGACGATTATATCGATGTCAACGGCTTTCGCGGCTGGGTGCAGGATATCGGCATACGCGCCACGGTTCTGGTCAACAACGACGGCAACCTGAAGCACTTCAACAACCGGGACATGCGAAACATACTGAACCTGTCCAGAAGCAATTGCAGCTATACCGTCAATATTACCCTTGCCGGCGACCAGCCGCTGCAGCAGGTCGAAGCGCTGCTCAGGCGCGAGCTGCCCCGGATCGGACAGGCCATCCCGGAAATCATCGAAGGGCCGGAATACAAGGGGGTCGTCGACTTTACCGCCGACCACGTCACCATCGCCATCGCCACCGTCTGCACGGAACGGAACTACGGCAAGGTGCGCCGAAGCCTCAACCGGGAAATCTGGCTTCTGCTGGAGGAAAACGGCGTGGCCGCCAAGTGACGGGTCCCGGCTGATCGACGCGCAACGCGCATCTCCTGGGACAAGGGGACGGTTCTCTCGTTCCACATTCCAATGGTAATTGGCAGAATATGGCAATCGGAGGCCGGTTATGATCGAGGTGGAAATCAAGGGCGTCGCGCTGTCGCTGGAGACGGCGGCGGGGCTGTTTTCGCCGCGGCAGGCGGACCGGGGCACGCTGGCGATGCTGTCGCTGGCGGACCTCGCGCCGGGCATGAAGGTGCTGGACCTGGGCTGCGGCTGCGGCCTGGTGGGCCTGTTGGCCGCGAAGCTGTGCGGAGAGGAAAACGTGGTCATGTGCGATATCGACCCGCTGGCGGTGGACGTGGCCCGGAAAAACGCCCTGCGCAACGGCGTGGGCGGCGTGAAGATCGTGCTGTCGGACGGCTTCAGGGCGCTGGACGACGCCGGCTTCGACCTGATCCTCTCCAATCCCCCCTACCAGAGCGACTTTTCCGTGGCGAAGGGCTTCATCGAGAAGGGCTTCAACCGATTGAAGCTCGGGGGCCGGATGATGATGGTCACCAAGCGGCGTCAATGGTACCGCAACAAGCTCGCCGCCGTCTTCGGCGGCGTGAAGGTGCGCGAGGTCGACGGGTATTTCGTGTTCGAGGCCCAGCGTCGCGGCCCGTCCTATGCCAACCGGCGCGGTTTCATAAAATGATGGTAATGATTTCTTTGCTTGACAGGGTATATGACAGGGGTTAAAATATTTACGTCAGTTTTGTAAACTGCGACAGGTATGTGTGTGTGTGATAACATTTTCTGGAAAAAAGATTTGAAAGGAGAGGAATGGAGTTTTGAGTTGGCCAATCGTCGCATTGATTGCGTTGGTTGCGTTGGCCGTTGGCCTGTTTGCCGGTTATCTGTACCGCAAAAACGGCATGGAAAAGAAGATCGGACAGACGGAGGAATTCGTCGCCAATATGCTGGAGGACGCCACCCACAAGGCTGAGGAGAAAAAGAAGGAAGCCGTACTGGAGGCCAAGGAAGAGATCATCCGCTTGAAGTCGGAGCTTGATAAAGAAGTTCGTGACCGCCGCAACGAGGTATCGCGGCTCGAGCGCAGGGTGAACCAGCGCGAAGAGGCATTTGACAAGAAACTGGATAACCTGGAGGCCCGTGAAGAGGCCCTGAACGAGAAGTACAAGGAGGCCGAGCGCCTGGAGGCCGAGGCCCACGAGATGCACGACCGCCAGAAGGACGAGCTGGAGCGCGTGGCCGGCATGACCTCGGACGAGGCCAAGCAG